>JBEIFD010000051.1:0-11268 GCA_040382535.1 Merismopediaceae cyanobacterium | reverse complement strand
TATTCGTGTCGTTCGGGGGAGTTGATCTCGAATTCCAAGTATTCTTCGGGGGTATAGTAGTCGTATTCCTTGGCTTGCATAATCTTAACCTAGAGATTTCAGTGTTCGGGGAAGCTACACCTTTGGCGATTTGGCGATCGCGTTATTATTGCATTTTAACGTTTATTTAGACGGGGTGATGAATGAAAAAAAGTTATATGAACGAATCATCTAGCCTGCTTGAAGAGCTTTACCAAAATGAATCAAATAAAATTAATAAGAAAAAATTAAGTGTTTTAATATTACTAAAAACAGGCGAAGCAAAAACCCATCAAGATATCTCCCATCAGACGGGCTATAGTTTAAGTACCGTTGCGAAATATCTCACATTTTATCGAAAATATGGATTAGAAGAATTATTAAAAATCAAAAAGTCTCAAAGAAATAATAAAGTTGAAATTATAACAATTGATGGATATGTTTCCTTATATGAAAATTTATTTGATCCAGAAGAAAGCCAACATTTATTATTAGAATTATTCAATCATATCACCTGGCAACAGGAAAATATTAAGCGATTTGGACAATCAATTCCCTTACCTCGATTAACCGCCTGGTATGGTGACGCGGGCAAGAGCTATACCTATTCTGGGATAACCATGAATCCTTTAATCTGGACTCGTCCATTATTAAGGATTAAAAATAAAATTGAAAAAATTACTAAACATCGTTTTAATAGCGTCCTACTTAATCAATATCGTCATGGAAAAGATAGTGTTGCTTGGCATAGTGATGATGAACCAGAATTAGGGAAAGAACCTATTATTGCCTCTGTGAGTTTTGGCGAAATTCGTCAGTTTATGCTAAAACATAAGTTTAAAGCAGAAAAAGAACCGATTACTCTGAATTTAAACAGTGGTAGTTTATTATTAATGAAAGGTAAAACCCAAGAATATTGGTTACATCAGGTTCCTAAAACACGAAACGAGGTAGCACCAAGAATTAATTTAACCTTTAGGACGATTTTTTAATTCAATTATTATGGATGAATTGTACAAATATATTTTAGACGGTTTACGAGATTTAAATCAAACGAAACAGACTGAAAATGAATTTATTGCCTATCTCCAATCTCTACAAATTGAAGTCAAGAATTTGCGTCAGTCTTATCGAAATAACTCTGTTTCGGTTAATTATTCCAGAGTCGAAGTCCAATCCGCCTATTTAATTACTTATTATCCCCAGTACGCGGAAATGACTCGTCGCATTTTGGAACAGGTGGAATTGTCCCATAAAACTTTATTTTTATTTGAACAGAAATATCTAGAAGTTTGTTTATTTGGAGCAGGAGCCGCGCCAGAAGCGGTGGGTTTAGTGAGTTTTTTAGGAGAATATTATCCAAATTTACAGTCTTTAAAAATTAGGGTTTATGATATTTATGCGAATACCTGGGCGATTAGTCAACGTATTACTCAAAATATTATTCCTGAATTGTGGCGGGGCGAATTCATTTTTTCGACGGAAGAATTAGATTTTTGTCAACCGAATAGTTTTCATTTATTGGATACTGCGATCGCGAATAGTCAGCTATTTATTTTTCAAAATTGCCTAAATGAATTAAAAAATCCTGCTAATTTCAATGAAAATATTCGATATTTATTGACTCAAATGCCTGTTAATTCCCTATTAATGATGGCTGATTTACGAATTTATCAGAAAACAAGTGAATTTCAAGCTCAGGTCAAAAAATTGCTACAAGAATTAGAGTTTGATCGTCAGATTTTATGTGTGCGTCATTCTGAGATGTTAGATTTTAGAACCGCGATCGCTATTCCTGCTGTGATTACTAAAAATTTATTAACGGGTACTCATCTTTTGATACCTAGAACTCAAATTAAATGTAATTTTATCAGTGTTTATAAAACCTATAACAATGAAATCATCTATCAAGAGTTGGAACGGTTAACGAACCTAGTTAAAAGACTACAAACGAACGGAAATTTACAACAAAAAGATCGTAATAATTTAGTTCAGAAAATCAAATTATTACGAATTTTACTAATTGTTATGTCGGCGATCGCACTAATTGCCCTAATTCTCAGTATTATTGCTATTATGCGGTAATTTTTTTGTGATAGTTAACCTTGTTGAAAATTAACTTTTTGGAGCGAGATAATCCCCTGATTTTCCCCCCGTTTTACTGACTAAATGAATATTGTCTATCTGCATCGATTTTTCTAGGCCCTTGGCCATGTCATAAAGCGTCAATGCCGCCACAGAAACGGCTGTCAATGCTTCCATTTCTACGCCCGTTTCGGCTTTGATTGTTACTGTTGCTTGGATGCGATAACCAGGTAAACTTTCATCGGGCCAGAGTTCTACGGCGATTTTTTGTAAGGGTAGGGGATGACAGAGAGGAATTAATTGGGAAGTTTGTTTCGCGCCCATAATCCCTGCTAACCTGGCGGTTCCTAATACGTCGCCCTTGGGAGCATTGCCTGCTTCAATGGCCTGTAAGGTTGCTAAGGACATTCTTACTTCACCAACCGCGATCGCTTCTCGCTTAGTGGCAACTTTTTCGGAAATATCAACCAGGTGGGCTTCTCCTTGGTTATTTAGATGGGTCAGGGAAGGGTTTTCGGAAGATGGATTCATGGTGAATTATTAGAATTAAAGTATTAGAAAAAAATAGATTAGAGACGACGAAAAAATTTCACTTTTAGACCATCTCGTGTACGGGGAGTTGGCATAGACATGATCTCTAAATTTTGGTCGGGCAATAAATCCCATTGATAATTTTTAATTAAATAACTGGCAAAAATTTTCATTTCCAAACGAGCAAATTCTTTTCCTAAACATTCCCGCAATCCTCCTCCAAAGGCGACATAACCAAAACTTTGTTGCTTATCTTCGATCCGTTTAGGGTTAAATCTTTCGGGGTCAAATTGATCGGGTTCGCTATAAAAATCGCGATCGCGGTGAGTGGTTCCAATTTGATATTGTATCAACCAATTTTTAGGAAATTGATAACCCTGAAATTCGCAATCAGCAATTACTTTGCGAAAACCACCGCCCACAGGAGGCAAAAATCGCAGAACTTCTTTTAAAACTTGATCGAGATAGGTTAAAGATTTGAGACTATCCAGTGTGAGGGGAAATTGTAAATGAACTTGTTCCTGTTCTGCTCGAATTTTTTGGCAAATATCAGGGTTTTGGGACATTAATAAACAAAAAGAGGCGATCGCAGAAGTTAGGGTTTCGTGGCCTGCAAACAAAAGGAGGAGAATTTGATCCTTGAGTTCTGTGAGTTCTAAGCCTTGACCGTTTTCATCTTTCGCTTGTAGTAATAAACCCAGGGCATCTTCTCCTAATTGCTCTGTTTGTTGACGTTTGAGAATAATTTTTTCAATTTCTTTTAATAATTTTTCTCTGCTGTGCAGGGCTTTCCCAAACCTTGTCCAGGGAAAATTGAGGGGAATACTAAATAATCCTGCATTCCAATTTTCAAAATTATCAAAAACTTCAGGATGGGTCTGGCGATCGCCTCCAACAAAAAGGGTACTGGCAATATCAAAGGTATAACTTCTCACTTCGGGATACCAGGTTATGTTTTCTTCTTTTTCCCATTTATCTAGATATCTTTGCGTGATTTCTTCCATCTGAGGAATATAACTCGCTAAGGCTCTGGGTTGAAAAGCTTGGAACAGTAATTTTCGGCGATCGCGATGAAAGGTTCCTCCCTGAACGGCTAAAGAAGCAGGGCCTAATAGGGTTTTAGTGCTGGGGGGCCAGGTTGCCTCAAAATATTTATTTTCATTGGCAAACAAAAAACTATTGGCCTCGGCTCCCGACAGAAAAATGGTGGGACTCCCAAAAATATGACTTTTGAAGACTGGGCCATATTTCGCTTGGCGTTTCTGGGCATAATTTTTTTCTCCCAAAAAATTCAGGGTTTCACCAATCACAGGTAAACCAAAATCGCCAGGCGGCAAGGGAAGACGAGTTTTTTCAGAGGCGATCGCAGACATAACAGTGAATTCTCAAACGGAATGTTAATTTGTATTAACTTCCAGTATGACGAAGATCAACGTCTCTAGACAACCTAAAGGGGCAATGATTAGACTTTAGCCAACTCATTCGCTTTTTTCGCAAGCTCTACATCTTTCGTGGTAAGGCCGCCCGCATCATGGGTCGTGAGGTCAATGGTCACGCGATTATAGACGTTAAACCATTCGGGATGGTGTCCCATCGATTCGGCAACCAGGGCCAGACTGGTCATAAAACCAAAGGCTTCGACAAAGGATTTAAACTGAAATTGACGGTGCAGTTTTCCCTGAACAATTGTCCATCCATCGAGGGAGGTAAGGGCGATCGCGATTTCGTTGGCGGACAGGGGCTGGAGCTTATTCATCAGTATTTAATCTTTTTTCTATAGATGAGTCTAGTCTTATCTTAGTTCACAAAATTCCTTAACTGTAGAAATAGTTCGATTAACAAGCGGTTGTCAGTTAAAGCTCCTAGACAATGAGAAAACTAAGAAACTATTTATGATTGCTTGTGAAGGGAGTATTCTAAAAATTTCCCATAGTGGAATTCACTTAGGTATTATAACTTATATTAAATAAATCAAAAAGTCTAGCACAAGCTGTAACCCATTTAGATTGAATCGTGAGTTATCATAGAAGTCTGATAAAAAGAGGCTTAAGCTCCTTCCCTTGGTGCATTTTGGATAATTAACAGCGGATTGACTCAGCACTTTTTTCAAGAAAAAATAGGATTTAACATTTCAGAATAAATCATATATTTTTAGGTAAATCATCAAATTATATTGAAATAATAATCAATTATTTGTAAAATAAAAAATATTATTAATTTGTTGTTCCTTTTGGGGGATATAAAAATGGCGGCCATTCTTATTGTTGACGATAACGCGAGTAATTTAGATACTATCGAAAGTATCTTTGCCCATGAAGATTTAGATTTATTCTATGCTTCTAGCGGACTTCATGCCTTGGATTTATTAGAAACTCTAGCAATAGACACGATTTTGCTGGATGTGATGATGCCAGACATGGATGGAGTTGAAGTCTGTCGTCATATTAAAGCCAATCCCAAATGGTCTTGTATTCCTGTCATTATGGTGACTTCCCTGAATTCCAAGGAGGATTTGGCTTTTTGTTTGCAATCGGGGGCCGATGATTTTGTCGAAAAACCCGTAAATGCCCTGGAATTAAGAGCCAGAGTTCGTTCAATGTTACGCATCAAAGAACAATACGACGACCTCCAAAATCTTTTACAAGCCCGTTCCGATGTGACCAATATGATCATTCGCGAACTACGGAATCCCCTCACGACCATGATGTTGGCGAGTGCGGTTTTACAAAGAACTCCTTTAAGCAAGACCCAGCAAAAAAAAGTTGATCAGATTTATATCAGTGGAAAACAGGCGATCGCCTCCATTGATACTCAGTTAATTATGTCTAAGATTGAACAGGTCTCCCTGTCATTAGAATGTATCGATGTGAATTTGGTTACCATGCTCCAGCTAGTGGTTGAGGATTTTCAAGTCGTCATCGACAATTATGGGTTACAGTTAGTGACTGAGTTTCCCCAGGAATCCCGATTTATCAAAATCGATGAAAGTTTATTCAGACAAATTCTCGAAAATTTGATTACCAATGCGATTAATTCGTCTAATACGGGGCAGAAAATAACCATTCGCCTCGAATATCCTCCCGCAATACAAGCTAGAATCAGTATTATTGATGAAGGTCGGGTTTTAAGGGATGAGGCTAAACACATTATCCTTAATCGCTTTGAAAAAAGTGATCTACTCGTCAATATTCAAAACACTGGATTAGGATTGGCCTTTTGTAAATTAGCCACGGAAGCCCAGGGTGGAAAATTTGGGTTAATGGATAATCAGCCCCAGGGTTCTATTTTCACGGTAGAAATCTAGAATTTCTTAACTTTCTGTCCTATGCAGAGTTTTTCTTTCTCCTCAGTAATCATGCTAGAGCTAGTGACAAATCAACCCATTAATCTCGATAAAGCGATCGCCCGTGAACCCTTATTAACGGTTAGTCCTAATACTTCCTTGCCTGAAGTCATTGAACTATTTCATGGAGCGAGGGGAAAAGCCTGTGATTTAGTCAGCACTCCCATAGAACTTCAGATTATTCCCACCTGTGTTTTTGTGGTAAATCAGGAAAAATTGGTTGGCATTGTCACTGAACGGGATTTGGTGAAACTGGTGGCCAAAGGCGGGATCATCGCGGACACTAGTACGGTGGCTGAGATTATGAGTCATCCCGTCATTGCCTTGCCCCAAAAAGAATTAAAAGATATTTTTGAATTATTAAATTGCTTTCGAGTCAATGGAATTAGACACTTACCTATTTTAAATGAACAGGGGTTGCCCATTGGTTGCATTACTCACGGAACCCTGCGTCAAGTTTTGCGTTCCCTTGATCTCCTGCGATTGCGGGCAGTGAAAGAGGTCATGCACCCTCATGTGATCCATGCTCCTCTGACCTCTTCGATTTTGGCGATCGCCCAATTGATGGCGCACCATCGTGTCAGTTGTATTGTGATTGCGGAACCCTTTAGTCCCAACCCTCCCTCTGTCAATGTTCAATATCAACCCCTGGGAATTATTACCGAACGAGATATTATCCAATTTCAAGCATTAGGTTTGGATGCTCGACAAATAACGGCAGAAACGGTCATGAGCTGTCCATTAACTCTGGTTTCTTCTAATGAAGACTTAGAGCATGTCTATGGCATCATGAAGCAAAAAAGGATTCAACGACTGGTTGTAACAGGAGAACAGGGAGAGTTGGCAGGAATTATCACCCAAAGTAGTGTTTTACAAATTCTCAATCCGTTAGATATGTATGGTTTGATTAATGTATTACAGGAAAAGGTCAATCAACTAGAAACTGAAAAAATCAATCTTTTAGAAAGTCGTAATTCTGAACTTGAAAAACTGGTTGAAGAGAGAACGGCTAAACTAAAAACCCAAGCCCAAACTGAACAGTTAAAATCTGAGCTGACCTTAAAAATTCGGGATAGTCATCAATTATCGACGATCCTAGAAAACACTGTCGCCAACATTCGGGAATTTATGCTAGTTGATCGCGTCCTGATTTATCGGTTCAATGATGATCTCAGTGGAACGGTGGTGGCAGAGTCGGTGGGGGAAAAATGGACGGCTTCTATCGATCAAAATATTAAAGATAGTTGTTTACAGGGAGGTTTAAATGTTCGGTATCGTCGGGGTTGGTACTGGGCGATGGAAGATATTGACCAAGCGAGATTAACAGATTGTCATCAAGATCTATTAAAACAATTTGAAGTAAAAGCCAGTCTGGTCATCCCCATTATCGTTGCAGAGATAGAGTCGGTCTCTTCTCTGCTAGTCGTTAATGATCCAATGCTCTCAAATTTGTCTGCTTCCCAGGGTCATGTTTGGGGGCTACTAATTTTGCATCAGTGTGACAATCGCCGTCAGTGGCCGATGGAAACGATCGCCTTACTGGAAACCTTAGTGGATCAAGTCGCGATCGCCATTCGTCAGTCCTTGGCCCTAGAGATGGCCAATCAAGAAATTGCGAATAGACAACTGATTGACCAAAAATTACAGGAAGTCAACTCGAAATGGACTTCTTTTGTGGAAAATTCTCCTAATACGGTATATACCTTAAATCCAGAAGGAATTGTGCTTTCCGTGAATCATTGTTTTCAGGGAGAAACACTGCAATCAGTCATTGGAACATCTTTTTATGAACTCACCCCAAGCTATTTGAGAAAGAAAAGAAAAGAGCAAATTGAAAATGTTTTACAGATGGGAATCGTTATCACCGATGATGGTGAAAGACCGAATCTAGATGGTTCTTTAAATTATTATCAAGTTCAGATTATTCCTGTTTGGCAATTCCGAAAAATCACGAAGATTTTAGTGGTTTTGATTGATGTCACCGAACGCCGAAAAGTAGAAGTTCAATTGCATCAACTCAATGAAGAACTAGAAAACCGAGTTGAACAACGCACCGCAGAAGTCATTGAACGAGAAGCCCAATTACGGGACTTTTTTGATAATGCAACGGATTTGATTCAGAGTATTACCCCTGAAGGTGAATTTTTGTTTGTTAATCGAGCCTGGAAAGAAACCTTGGGTTATAGCGATCAGGATTTAATGAATGTGACGATTAAGCACGTGATTCATCCCAGAAACCTTCCTCATTGTATGGAAATGATGCAATCGATTCTCGTTGACCAAGAATCTCAAAGTATTGAAGCAACTTTTGTCACCAAAGATGGCAGGGAAATTATTGTTGAAGGTAATGTTAATTGTCGGGTGGAAAATGGACAGGCGATCGCTACACGGGGAATTTTTAGAGATATCAGCGATCGCAAAAAAACGGAAACCACTCTCAAGCGTCAAATTGCCGCGATCGAAGCGACGAGTGAGGGCATTGGCATCGTCAATGAAAATGATGAATATATTTATCTCAACAAAGCCCACTATGAAATGTTTGGCTATGACAAAGCAGAAGATTTACTCGGAAAAACCTGGCGGGAAATTTATTATCCCGATGAAATTCAACGCATTGAGCAGGAAATCTTTCCTTTATTGTCACAAAATGGTCACTGGAAAGGAGAAGTGATCGCTAAACGTCAGGACGGCTCGACTTTTGCGGAAGACATTGCCTTAACCCTGATTGACGGTGTGGGATTAATCTGTGTTGCCAGGGATATCAGCGATCGCAAAGAAGCCGAAAAACAATTACAAAATAGCTACGAACAACTTGCCATCAGCAATGCGGAATTAGCCCGTGCGACCCGTCTCAAGGATGAATTTTTGGCGAACATGAGTCATGAACTCAGAACCCCCTTAAACTCAATTTTGGGTTTTTCTGAATCTTTGCAAGAAGGCGTTTTTGGGGGAATTTCAGAAAAACAACGAAAACCCCTCAGAACTATCGAAAAAAGTGGAGAGCATTTACTCTCACTCATTAATGATATTCTCGATCTTTCTAAAATTGAAGCGGGAAAATTAAGCATTGATAAAGACTCAATTTCTCTAGTTTCTCTTTGTGAATCCAGTCTCAATTTTATTCGGCAACAGGCGTTCAAAAAACAAATCAAAGTTCACTTTGTTCCTCCGATTCAAATTACTGATTTTTTCGCTGATGAGCGTCGCTTGCGTCAGATTTTAATTAATTTACTCAATAATGCGGTTAAATTTACTCCTAATGGTGGAGAAGTGAACTTAGAAGTGAGTCTCGATCATTTTTCAGACCAGCCCATGCTGAATTTTATGATCAAAGACACTGGTATTGGGATTGCCAAAGAAGATTTACCCAAACTCTTTCAATCTTTTGTGCAAATTGATAGTCGTCTAGCCCGTCGCTACGAAGGAACGGGGTTAGGATTGACCTTGGTGGAACGCTTAGCGAAATTACATGGAGGTCGTGTCAGCGTTGAAAGTAAGGAGGGGGAAGGAAGTTGTTTTTCCGTTCATCTACCCTATTATCCCGTTAATGCGATTACGTCTGCTCCGACGATTGCCCCTGAGAGTGAAACTGAGGTTAACAACCTTTCTTCTATCAAATCTGCCTTGATTTTATTAGTCGAAGATAATCCCAATAATGCTCAAACGATCAGCACCTATTTAGAACATAAAGGGTATTGTTTAATGTCGGCTGGCAATGGACAAGAAGCGATAGAAGTGATCAAGCAAAGGAAACCTGACCTGATTTTGATGGATGTGCAAATGCCTGTTATGGATGGTTTTGAGACAACTCGACAAATTAGAAACAATCCCGACTTCGCTGAAATTCCGATTATTGCTCTGACGGCGTTGGCCATGCCTGGCGATCGCGATCAATGTTTTGCGGCAGGGATGAATGATTATCTGAGTAAACCTATTCGGATGAAACACTTAACGACAATGATTGAGCAAAATTTACCAAAATAAAATTAAGATTTTAATAATAGGATGATTAGAATGAGAATTCGGCCGCGATCGCCTTGGCAAATCCTAATAATAATTCTGATAGCGATCATCAGTCTTGAATTAATTGCTCATTTGTCGGCAGAAATTTTATGGTTTCGGGAATTGGGTTATTTATCTATTTTCCTCACTCGATTAGGTTGGCAATTGGCGTTATTAGCAGGAGTTACCGCCCTTTCCCTTGTTTTTTGTTGGCGCAATTTGACTATCGCCCAGAAACTATCCCAGGCTCCGACTGAACTTAAAGCGGCTGACCCCATTTTTACCCCAACGATTGAATCTCGATTCTTGCCCCTACCTGATTTTTCCCAAGCTCTGCGCCCTGCCAAAACCCGTTCCCTTCCGCTTTCCCTCCTCTTACCCCTAGTCATTGGCCTAAATTTAGTGATCGCGGCTCTGGTCATTTACTATAGCAAAGTCGCGATCGCCGATTGGACATCAGATTTTACCCTACCCGACCTCACGCCGCCCGTTCCCTCTCCCTTTAATCTCAGTGTAATTTTCCGATTTATCAACAATTTTCAGCGATATTTGGGGTTTGCGATCGTAATATTTTTCCTAGTAACTTCTTTGATTGCCAAACCTCGTTTAGCTCTGCAATTAATCTCTCTTTTTTTCAGTTTAACTTTAGGTATCATCATCACTGGAAATTGGACAAAAATCTTAAAATTTCTCTATCAAACTCCTTTTAATCAAACCGATCCCCAATTCAACCAGGATATGGGTTTCTATATTTTTAGTCTTCCTTTTTGGAAATTAATAGATATCTGGTTAGGCGGTTTATTTTTATTCGGATTACTCTCGACTTTAATTCTCTACCTCCAGGGAAATAATCACCTTTCTGAAGGCAAGTTTCCAGGCTTTAATGTTCTTCAATTGCGTCATCTTTGTCGTTTAGGGTCATTGATGATGTTCGCGATCGCCCTACGCCATTGGATCAATCGTTATCAACTGCTCTATTCTCCCCACGAAGTCCTCTATGGAGCTAATTATACCGATATTCATCTTCGTCTTCCCTTTGAAACAACCCTGATGTTCGTTAGCGTGGGAATCTCCCTTGGGTTAATTTATCAAGGCTTCTATGGATGGAAAAATAATCTTATTTCCGAGCTAAAAAAACGTAACAAAAGATCCTTATTATCAATTAATTTATTTCCCTTTTATTTATATTTAACCTTAATTATTCTCAATTTTTCTCTTGGTATCAGTCTACAATTATTTATTGTTGAACCCAATCAATTAAGTCGAGAAGCTCCCTATATTAAACGCAG
>JBEIFD010000050.1:0-11418 GCA_040382535.1 Merismopediaceae cyanobacterium | reverse complement strand
GGGTCTTTCATCTTCTCTATACCTGCTAACAAGTAAGCTATAACTTCACCCATACTAATTATTCCTTGCATCTTTTTTGCCTCCTGTTTTCAATTTTGTTCTCCTTTCCCATTATCCTTTTTTCTACAACCCTTACCTAACGCTAAATTTAGAATTGCTGTCCTATTTTATTTAGACTAAAATAACATTTTTACGATTTAACCTGCTGAATGTGGGTTTTAGGGAAATCAGTTTAAAATTTTAGTATTCAATCATAAATCGTGAATTAAGCATGAATTTACCGCCGATCGCCTCTGAGTATTACCATAATCCGCTCCAAACTCCCCATAGCGGCTACCATTGGGACGGAAACAGTGATCGCTTCTTTGAAGGATGGTATTTTCGGGTGACATTACCAGAAATCGGGGAAACCTTCGCCTTTATGTACTCCATCGAAGATCCCATTGGTGGTCAACCCCATAGTGGCGGTGCGGCACAAATCCTGGGGCCAGCCGATCAATATCTTTGTCGAACCTTTCCTGATGTTGATAACTTTTGGGCGGCTAAGGATTATTTAGGCTTGGGGCATTGGGGCAAAACCCATTTACAGATTAAATCCCGACTCCTGGCCGCTAAGGATTTTCTGACCCAGATTCAGGAAGGCTACCAAGTCACCGCAACCTTGCATCAGGGAAGTTTACAAACCTTGGATCAAGCCCAACCCTGCCGTTGGCACTACCAAACCCGACCTGTCTATGGCTGGGGCAATCCTAAGCAATGGCAACAATCCACTGCGGGCTGGCTTTCTTCTTTGCAAATTTTTGAACCTGGTTGGCAAATATTAATGGCACACGGTTTAGCAACGGGTTGGATTGAATGGCAAGGTCAACGGTATGAATTTGTCGATGCTCCCGCCTACAGCGAAAAAAATTGGGGGCGATCGTTTCCTCAAAAATGGTTTTGGTTAAATTGCAATCGCTTTTCTGATGAATCGGATTTAGCTCTAACCGCAGGGGGAGGACGGCGCAAAGTTTTTTTGACAATGGAAGAAGTTGCGATGCTTGGTATTCATTATCGCGGTAAATTTTATGAATTTGTTCCTTGGAATTCCGAAGTTAGTTGGCAGATTTCTCCCTGGGGAGCATGGCAAATGCAAGCCATTAATTCAGAATTTAGGGTTAAACTCATAGGGCAAACCGATTTAGCGGGTACCCCCCTCCGCGCACCGACGGAAGAGGGATTGCGCTATTGTTGTCGAGATACCATGAAAGGATTGTTAAGCCTCGAATTAAGTTCAACTCAAGGAACAATTGTGGCAGCGACCAGTGAATTGGGTGGCTTGGAAATCGGTGGTTCGCCTTGGGATCAGGACTGGTTAAGCTCTTAGGAAAATGTAGCTGATTGAGTTATTCAGAGAGAGTTAAAGATTGAAGTTGGTTCAGTAATTGTTCCTGATTAATGGCTAGTTCCAAACACGATAATCCCTGACAAACGATCGCGATCGCCTGATTCGGTAAATTCTCAGTAATTTGATAACGGGTAACGGGTAAATATTGGGAACAAAGCGTGATTAAAAGCTCGGATTGACTGCGAACCGTATTCCCAAAACGATAATGATCTAAGGCAACCAAAAGACTAGGGCAAGCTTGGGGAGACTGTTTCAAAACATAACTAAAGGCAGTAAGAGCTTGTTCTGCTTGGGCAAGATAATCTAAATTATCCGTCAGTCCCGCCAAACGAACTAAATTCGCGATCGCAATTCCATTAGCCGAAGGAGTCGCATTATCTTGGTAACTTCGTTCTCGGATTAATAAATCCTGACTATTATCCAAGCTATTGTTATAGTATCCGCCCAATTCCAGGCTCCAGAAAAATTGATCAAACTCCTCTTGAATGGCGATCGCTTTTTCTAACCAATAATTTTCCGTTGGATTTGCTGTTTGTAAATCTAACAACGCTTTAATTAAAAACGCATAATCTTCCGATTGGGCTAACGTTGTTGGTTTTCCTTGATAGTTAAGACGATATAAACGATTTTCCTGCCATTGATGATCCAGAATAAATTGGGTTGCTTGGGTTGCTAGTGTCCAATAGATAGGATCAGCAAAGACAGCGTAGGCTCTGGCTAACCCTGAGATCATCAAACTATTCCAGGCGACAATCATCTTAGTATCGGTAACAGGTGGAATCCGTCCTGCCCAATGCTTATTTTTAGCTTCCTCATTATTGATGGCAGGGGGAAAGGTCAGTAAATTCTCAGGACTAGTGCCATAACGAACGACAAAAAGTTTAGTCAGAATTTCTTCAATTTCTGTTGATACAACCCCTCCCTGATGACGTTGTAAGACATTTTTTCCATCAAAATTTCCCGTCGTTTTAATCCGAAAAACGGATTGTAATTGGGTTAATTCATCGGCCGTTAAAAGTTCGGCTAATTCTTGATAATCCCACGCATAAAAATCGCCTTCTTCGGGTTCTAGGGCCTGGGAATCAATGAAATTATCCGCATCCTGAGACGCATAGAAATAACCTTCGGGAGCTGTCATTTCCCGTTGTAACCATTGCACCGTTCCTGCGATCGCCCTTTGAAAAATCGGATTTGGCTGATCTGCACTCCAAAGATTGGCTAAATATTCAACAATTTGCCCATTATCGTAGAGCATTTTTTCAAAATGGGGGACTGTCCACGTCGCATCTACCGTATAACGATGAAATCCCCCTGCAACATGGTCATAAATTCCCCCTAGTGCCAGATTTTCTCCCCGTTGATAAGCAATTTCTCGACTATTTTTAGGATCATTAATCGACAATCGGCTTCCCTGAAGCACTAAGTTGGCGTAGGGAATCATGGGAAAACTGGGTCGCCCAAAATCTTTTTCACTCGCCGCAATAATCTGGGTACAGGTTTCTATTCCTCGATAAAGTAAGGCGGAATTTTGTAGATCTAACTCACTTCTTTCCAGTAACGTAGAGTTTTGTAAAAGTGTAAGAAGTTCGGTCGTAAAATTTCCTAATTTTTCCTTATCTTGATCATAAAAACGACGAACAGATAGTAAAACATTGATAAAACCAAGACGACCATAGCGGGATTCGAGGGGAAAATAGGTTCCGCCATAGAAGGGAATTAATTGATCGGGCGTGAGAAAAATATTGAGGGGCCAACCGCCTTCTCCCGTCATTGCCTGTAATGCCTGCATATAGATGCTGTCGAGGTCAGGTCGTTCTTCTCGATCAACTTTAATTGGTAAAAAATGGGTGTTCAAATAATCGGCGATCGCCAAATTAGAAAACGCTTCTCCTTCCATCACCGTACACCAATGGCAACTAGCGTAACCAATGGAGAGAAAAATTGGCTTGTTTTGAGATTTTGCGGTTTCAAGAGCCTCTTCTGACCAACTCCACCAATCAATGGGGTTTTCAGCGTGTTTACGGAGATAAAGGCTTTGGCACTGGGCAAGACGGTTTGTCATAATCAGTTGAGAAAAATAAAGTTAAAAAGTTTGGAAAGACCTACAACACTGCAACACTCTTGATCGCGATCGCGCCGTTCCCCTGATTGATTAAGTTTAGCGGTTAAATAGATTCATTAGAAAAATATCCCCTATTCTCTTGGAATAGATGACTTGAATTCTTCTTTTTTTTTGTCTATTTGGCAAAATGGATTTTCTTGAAATATTGACTTAAATTTCTTGACATTTTGGCTAAAATCAGATTACAATTGTTTGACTTAGTTCAAAATTTATACTTTTTGTCAAAATTAGTTAATTTTCTAGGAAAAAACCCCTTTAAATTGACAATCACCCCAAGTTTCAATCCCAAAAAAATCAACTCCTCTTACCAATTAAGTGATAAATATAATTAATAAAAATATACGAAAAATTCATAAACATAAATTAATTTTCAAAATAAAAACAAATAACTCAGTTAAATTATAAAAACTGTGAGGATTACAATGGACAAACCTTCCCAAACCACACTCAATCCCAATGTCACTTCTTCTAATCCCCAAAAAGCCTGGTGGCAACGGGGAATTTTTGGTCAAAATGGGTTAATCGGAAAATGGCTCCATCGTTGGTTTGGTCATCTTTTTAAAACAAGAGAAGAAGTTTCCGAAAGTACCATCTTTCTCTATAACCGAGCGATGGGAGATATTCGGATTTTAGGCAAGAATATGCAAATTATTGACAATGAAAAATTTGGCAATGATGAATTTTTGGTTTTTATTAAAATTAAATATTTACTGAATAAAAATCTGGATCAATATGCGGGCCTGCTGGAAAGTATTCAACTTCTGCAATTAGCGATTGATACCAAGGATAGTTTTATCGCCATTGACCAAACGGAACTTCGATATCGCGGCTCTAAGCAACAGGATTTTTATCAATATATAGAAGAATTACTGGCGAATCATAGTAGTACGGAATCCTTCCGCCAAAATGTTCAACTGAAGTTATCAGAAACGATACCGCAGACCAAAACGGAAGAAGGAAAGATTGCCTTAAATGCCTATTCTAAGCATCTAGATAGACTATCAGAACATGAATTAGGATTGAAGTTACTGTCTCTCTTTAAAGCCTATCAACTAGCAGATTATTCCGTTCTACGAGAAATTTCTGAATTAGTTCAAAGTCTCAATAAGCGCGATTTACAGGATTATCAAGCCCTGGTTTCCCTAGTAATGACAAACTATAGTTCGTTTGAAAAATTGCGCAAAATCATTAGTGTTTCGGACAAAAATAATAACCCTGAAACCTACGCGAGAATGATTCAATATATTGGTTTATCCTACCGACATGGTTTATCCTATATCAAATTTGAAGAGTTAATGGGGATCACGAAACGATGGTTTAGACCCTATCAAACTGCCCTGAGTATCCGAGCGGCCCATCCCCCTCATCAGTACAAACAGCCCATCGATTTTGCACCAGAATTTTTGGGTGAGGACGTTTATTTTAAATATTTGAAATGGTTGACGGATAAGAAAACTGGTGCGGTTTATGTTGATTTCGATACGGATGAAAATTAGGTTTTCATTCGCTCTTTTAAGTGCGATCGCCAATGAATAATTCTGAAAATTAAGGTAGCTTTACTGAAAGTAACCTTAATTTTTGTTTTTTTATGCTATTTTTACCTGTAATGTAGGGGAAAATATGGTAGAAAAATTAAAACGAAATTATCGATTATTCAGCATCAAGTTTTTGCAGATAGGAAGAAAAAATTTATGAATCGATTAAAAGGATTGTTCTCCCAGAGATTTTTTGGGATTCAGCAAGGATTAGGGCGATTACAAAGCCAATTTTTCAAATATCTTACCTTGGGTTTAATGGCGGGTCTAGTCGCGATCGCCCTGACCAATTGTAGTAGTCCCGTGACTTCTCCTGTCCGTATTGCAACCAATCTTTGGCCAGGCTACGAAACCCTGTATTTGGCACGAAATTTAGGCTATTTTAAAGATAAACCGATTCAATTAGTGGATTATCCATCAGGAACCGAAGAGGTTAGGGCCTATCGTAATGGTGAAATTGAAGGAGCGGGACTTTCGATTGATCAAGCCTTAGTCTTAGCGGCGACCCAGGAAGATGTACGAATTATTGCCATCATGGATTTTTCTAATGGCGCGGATGTGATTTTGGGAAGACCAGAAATTAAGGATATTAAAGGGTTAAAGGGGAAACGAGTCGGGGTAGAGTCCACTGCCCTGGGAGCCTTTTTTCTGGCCCGCGCTTTGGAGAAAAATGGCATGACTCCCAAGGATATTCAAATCGTGTCCCTCGAATTAACCGAACATGAACGGGCTTACAAAGAAGGAAGAGTTGATGCGGTGGTTACATTTGGGCCTGCTATGGCAAAATTATTAGACGCAGGAGCAAAGATGTTGTTTGATAGTAGTCAGATTCCAGGGGAAATAGTAGATACCCTCGTGGTTCGTAAGGACGTGATCGCCAATTCCCCTGATACCATCCAAGCCCTAGTGAATGCTCGATTCCGTGCTTTAGAGTATTTAGACAAAAATCCTCAGGATGCCGCCGCTCGCATTGCACCCCGAACCAAAGTTTCTCCTGATCAGATTCTCGATGCGTTTAAAGGAATCATTCAGCCGAATTTAGCCGACAATTTGCGATTACTCGATCAAAGTGACCCGACTTTGGTTAATGGCATGAACAAACTAGTGGATATCATGGTTGAAAATAAATTACTACCCAAAAAAATTGATCCAGCCACCCTACTTGATCCCCAATTCGTCAGGAATGCGAAACCCTAAATATTGATCTTAATTTATCTACAATGTCCAAAACTGTTGAATGAAACGCTTTCCCTTTCCTCTGAAATTTTCAATCCCGACAATTTTAATTTTGTACGGTAGTTTGTTGGGATTAATTTCTTTTAAACAAGAAATCACGGAAAGCTATCAAAAAGCAGAAACTAGTAGCAATGATTTTCTGCAAACCTCGGCGAGTCGTACCGCAAGTATCCTGGATTACGTCTATCGTCGCTCTGATGTTGAACAAGCCGAAATTGCCATCAGTCAATTGGGGAGTGATTCCAATCTCACCTCTGCCATTCTCTTTGATGATCAGGACATTGTTCGTCTAGCCAATCGTTACGAGAGCCGCGATCTCCAAATTAGTGAAACCGTTGCCGCTCCCTACGTCAAAATATTGGCTGAAGTCCGTTCCACAATGGCGGGAAAAATCATCTTTTCCCCCAATAGACAGCAATTAATTGCCATCTATCCCGTTTTACTGCAATCGCTCCCAGGGGAACTGCGCCCTTCCCGTGTGGGTATTCTTTTTTTAGAACATGACCTGACCCAAATTAAACAGCAATCTCTACAAACTGCCCTCAAACGCTCCTTATTGTTTAGCGGTACGCTGATGATTTTTTGCTTGGGACTATGGTTCTTTTTTGATCTCACCCTGACTCGACGAGTCGCTCGTCTGGTCGCAGTGAGTAATAATTTAGCGAATGGAGAATTAAGCGATCGCGCCTCCTTGTCAGGATCGGACGAAATCGCCCAAATTTCCACTGCCTTTGACCGAATGGCCAGCAAAATTCAAGAAAATACCAAAGCCCTAGCCCTCAGTGAAGAACGCTACAACCTCGCCATTTCAGGAACCAATGATGGAATTTGGGACTGGGATCTCCGCACCAATGACGTTTATTATTCCCCCGTTTGGATGAAAATTCTCGGCTATGAATCCGCTCCCCTCCCCCTAGCCTTGTCAACCTGGTCAGACAACGTCCATCCCGAAGATTTTGTCCTAGCAGAACAGGCTGTCCAAGGTCATTTGCGCGGAGAAACCCCCATTTACGAACATACTCACCGAATGAAGCACCGAAATGGTCATTATATTTGGACTTCTGCTAAAGGCAAATGTTTACGGGATGAAGAGGGTAAACCCTATCGATTGGTCGGAACAATTACGGATATCACCGCGAAAAAAGAGGCAGAAGAAGAACTCAAAATGGCAAAAGAAGCGGCAGAGATTGCTAATCGGACAAAAAGTGAATTTTTAGCCAATATGAGCCACGAAATTCGGACTCCCATGAATGCTATCTTAGGTTTTTCCGATTTACTGCAAGGCATGACCACCGACGACCGCTACCAAAGTTATCTCCAAGCCATCCGTTCCAGTGGAAAAACCCTGATGTCCCTGATTAATGACATTTTGGATCTGTCTAAAATTGAAGCAGGCAAACTTCAACTCAGCTACGAAGGCATTAATCTTCGTGGATTGATTAGTGATATTCAGCAAATATTTTCCGTAAAAGCCGCAGACAAAGGAATTCAACTGCTTGCCACTGTCGATGAATCCGTTCCAGAAGCGATCGCCTTTGATGAAGTCCGATTACGACAGATTCTGTTTAATATGGTGGGCAACGCCATTAAATTCACCGAACAGGGTCATGTCAGTATTCAGGTGTCGAGTATTTTCTCAGATGAGCAAAAAATTCAACTCGTTTTACAAATTCAAGATACGGGCATTGGCATTGCCCCCGAAAATCAAACGCGAATTTTTGATATTTTCACCCAAAGCGAAGGACAAAGTACTCGTAAATACGGTGGTACGGGCTTAGGTTTAACGATTACTCGGCGGTTAACGGAAATGCTAGGGGGATCAATTCAATTAACGAGTGAATTGGGCAAAGGCAGTATCTTTACTTTTATTTTTCCCTCTGTTATTATTGAAACCTATTCCCATCAAACGTTTAACCACAATCAAGATATTGATTTCAATCAGTTTGTTCCTGCAACCATTTTAATCGTTGATGATATTGAATCAAATCGTCATTTACTTCGTAGTTTTTTCCAATCTACAGACCACAAAATTATAGAAGCGAGTGACGGGTATGAAGCCATTCAAATGGCTAAAAATCATCATCCTGATGTGATTATTATGGATATTTTGATGCCGAATTTAGATGGTCAAGAAGCAACCCTCTGGTTACGCAATAACCCTGATACTTCAACTATTCCTATTCTCATTTTAACGGCTTCTTTAATGATTGATTTACGAACTCAATTAGAGCATCATTGCCAAGGTTTTCTTACTAAACCTTTGGTGAGAGCCGATTTAGTAGAAGCTTTAAAAGGAATATTAACTCTACGTCCAGAGCATGATCTTTCTTCCTCTGATTTAGCTAACTCCCAAGGCATAATTAATCCTGTAAACGAAGTCAATGATTTCTCTCCTTCTTCAACGGCGATCGCCGAAGATTTCAGTAGATTACCTGAATTAATTAATCAATTAAAAATAGAAGAAGAAACTGTCTGGCCAAAGTTGCGTCAGACCATGATCATGAAAGAGCTACGGCAATTTGCGAAACGTTTATCAGTTTTATGCGAGGAATATCCTTTTATTCTTTTAATTAACTATACTACAAAATTAGATCTACAAATTAAGGAATTTGATGGGGATAATTTAAACCATACTATTAATGACTTCCCTAATATTCGACAGGATTTGGAACAGTTAATTACCAATCAATAGGTGAATTCAATGATTACTTTAAAACCGATTACTTTGAGCTTCAAAAATGTTGCTTTAACCGACGATCAATTTTATCAACTCTCCCAAGATAATGAAAATTGGCAACTGGAAAGAACCGCCCAAGGAGAATTAATTATTATGCCCCCCGTCGGTGGATTAAGCGGCAAGCGAGAATCTGATTTGAATGCGGATTTGGTTATTTGGAATCGCCAAACTCGATTAGGACACGTTTTTAGTTCTTCTACTATCTTTACTTTGCCCAGTGGAGCTAAACGTTCTCCTGATGTTGCTTGGGTTAAAAGCGATCGCTGGGACTCCTTGACCCTAGAAGAACAGGAAAAATTTCCCCCATTGTGTCCAGACTTTGTGATTGAATTACGTTCTCGGACTGATTCTTTAAATCAACTGCAAGAAAAAATGCAGGAATATCTTGACAGTGGTTTGCAGTTAGGTTGGTTAATTAATCCCCAAGCCCAGGAAGTTGAAATTTACCGTCCTAATCAAACTGTTGAAATTGTTCCGTTACCCACAAATTTATCGGGAGAAAATGTGTTACCTGGATTTATTTTAGACATTTCTTTTTTCTGAAATAGGGGAAATTTTTAGTGAAGAATTGTCATAAAAATCTTGACAAATCCTAAAAAACAGCTTACTAACCCAGTGAGATCGCGTTGAGATTTTTCCATTATTGAGTTGCATATCTTATTTACTGGTTGTTTCTAATTCCTCAAAAATAATATCCTCATAAACGGACTCAATGGGAAAGCTTAAACTAATACTTTGTAAATCGATATTATCCCCCGATTGATAATTAAAAATCTCCCAATTACCACGATCATTTTTGCGGTATAAATCGATCGCTATTTTTTCGGCATCAACTAAAACATAATCTTGTAAACTAGGATTGCGACGATACATCCTAAATTTATCTCCTCGGTCATAACTGGCGGTACTGGGAGATAAAACTTCAACAATTAGACAAGGATATTGAATCGCCTGAATTGCAGTGCGATCGCGCTCATCACAAGTAACGCTCACATCAGGATAAACATAATCTTTAGTTTCAAAAATATTTATACGACAATCGGAATTACCGACCTGACAACCACTGCCCCGTAAATGACTTTTAAGGATGAAAATAATATTACTAGCAATGCGCCCATGATTTTGAGTCCCCCCACTCATGGCATAAACTCCACCACTAAGATACTCGTGGCGCAGCAGTTGTTGTTCTTCCCAAACAAAATATTCTTCGGGTGTTAACTTAAGAAATTTATCTTTTACAGCAATCATTTCTTGTCACCTCCTGGGCGATCGCGGGATTAGGATTACACGCTCGCTACCCCGCAGTAATCACCTCGATTTTAACACTTACCTCTTTTGGGTGAATTGTTGGAGTCTTATTTGAGAATTGAACCCCAGCCGATAGCTTACTTCTCCAGTGCGAGGGATATTATTATTTATTTTTGAGAATAAGTGATAAGATTAGGTATTCAAATTAACTTTAAATAAAAGCGGAAGAATGTCTTATAGTCAATTTACAACTCTGGAAATGATTGAGTCCAATTTTGACATAAAAATTGCTGATAAAGTGGGCATTTTTGATCAGATTCCTGAGTCTGAGTATAGCGATTTTCTGGGTCAAACTTTACAAGACAATATTGCTCTGGCTTTAGCGATCAACACAGAAAAAGCACGCTCAGAACTAATTGTTACTCCTATTTTAGTCGAATTGAGAAAGCATTTTAATTATCAAATTAGTTTTTTCTCAGGCAAAGAGTTTAATATAGATCCTGAAAAAGGATTGAATGGGTTTTGCGATTTTCTAATTAGTCGCTCTCCTGAACAACTCCTAATTAAAACACCAGTTGTCGCTTTGGTAGAAGCTAAAAATGATAATCTGCAAAATGGACTGCCTCAATGTATGGCTGAAATGATTGCTGCTCGTATTTTTAATGAAAGAAATAATAATAATATTGCGGCCATATATGGGGTTGTCACTACAGGAACTAATTGGAAGTTTTTACGCTTGGTTAATCAAACGATAGAGGTTGATTTGAATGACTATTTTATTGATAAGATTAGCAAAATAATTGGCATTTTAAAGCATTTAATTAACTCAACAAATTCTTAATTTATTGAGATTAAGTGTAGGATAATTTGGGGCTTAACCATACATGGTACGGTGGATAGAGTTAAACGAGACTTAGTTTTTTTTTGTGAGTGATTAAACCCTGTTTCGAGAGATGAACAACAGCCAAGAGCTTACTACCCCAATGCGATCGCGTTGAGTTTTTTTCATTAGAGCTACTACTATTTTAAAATAGCTGACATACGATAAAAAATTGGAATACAAGGGAAAAATCTTTATGAAAACTGTTGACAAAATTCAATTGAAAGCTAATTTACTGACTCAATTAATAGCAAATCACCAAATTAAAGAGAT
>JBEIFD010000049.1:0-11457 GCA_040382535.1 Merismopediaceae cyanobacterium | reverse complement strand
TGCTGTGGATATGAGTCGTACTTAAGCTGATTTAGATAAAGACATTGTGGAGGAATTTAATCAAATATAGTTGAGGGATATTCAAAATTGGTTTACTCATTTTTGATAATGTAACTCACCTTTTCATGAAGATGGATAATGATTCGGCTACCCCTCACTCATGTGAATACCGCTATAATACTATAATAAAAATCAGGATATGGCTAGGTTTTAATTATTTCCCCATTTCCTCTAAGCCTTACACCATAACTTTTTTCGCCTTTAATCAAACTACACCAGTGCCCACTCGAAAACCTAATCTTTTATTACATCCTCTAAGGCTTGGTTAACTTCCCATGCAATCCCTCATTTTTTCCGATATTCTTGCGATCGCCAATCACCCAGAGCAATTAGCCTGGCAATCCTTTCGTCCAGGCGTGGATATTTATCGACTCTACCGAAATCCAGAAACAGGATTAGAAGCGGCGTTGTTACGCTATGAGCCTGGAGCGACAATTCCTGAACATGATCACATTGGCACTGAGTTAATCCTGGTTTTATCGGGTTCCCAACGCGATCGCAATGGAGACCATCCCGCAGGAACCTTAGTTATTAATCCGCCTGACAGTCATCACAATTTAATCAGTGAGCCAGGCTGTATTGTGTTGATTATCTGGGAAAAACCCGTCTCCATTCGTAATATGGATTAGAAACGACCTCTTAACTCTTCCTGTGGAGGTTAACCGTTTTTTCTGCTCTACTAAAACAGTTTGAGGTCATAACCTGAATTTATGGGCTAAGCAAGGGTTATTCCTTACTCTAACGTCCCCTTAAGCAACCTAAATGTAGCAATTAAACCTTGACAAATCTGGCGGCTTAATGATCAAAATTCATAAGAAAAAATTATTCTAAGTCGGCTTTGGAATTTCTTTTCTAATGAAAGCTAAACAAGCAAGGGTTTTCTCGTAGTATCAAAGGGAGATTTTAATCGGGGAGCTGTAATTCGGTTTTTGTTTGAAAAATCTTTTTCCCTTCCCCTAAATCTAATCCTAACCAAAGCAAGATAAATCAGGGGAATCCTTGAAATGGCAAAAGTTTACAAAGTTACTTTAATCAGTGAAGCAGAAGGACTCAACACGACCATTGACGTTGATGATGATGTCTATATTTTAGATGCAGCAAGCGACAATGGGATCGATTTACCCTATTCCTGCCGTGCAGGTGCTTGTTCTACCTGTGCTGGAAAAATCATTTCTGGGACTGTAGACCAAACGGATCAGTCTTTCTTAGATGATGACCAAATCAAAGCTGGCTACGTTTTAACCTGTGTAGCCTATCCTACTTCTGATGTCACCATCGAAACTCATAAGGAAGAAGAACTTTACTAAAATCTTTTAACGACATTTTAGTGATTTTAAGGCGGGGTTTTGTCCCTGCTTTATTTTTTTGTCTGGATTTCTATAAAATTAAAAATTTCTAGGGCGGCGCGATCGCAGACTCCTGTTTCTCCCAGGATGTTTTTTAACCGTTGATAATTGTCTAAAATCCTTTGACGACATTCGGGGTTGGTTAGGATATCTAGGGCTTGTTGGAAAATTGCTGCGGGAGTAGCGGCTTCCTGGAGCAGTTCTGGTACAATTTCACGCCCCAAGACAATATTAGGCGGCGCAACGAAGGGAACATCAAATTTAAGGATTTTACGAGCAATCCACATGGTCAAGGGACTCACTCGATAAAGAATGACTTGAGGCACGTTTAAGAGGGCAATTTCTAGATTCACCGTCCCTGATTTGGTAATGGCCAGATCCGAGGCCGCGATCGCCTCTAGGGTTTGGCCTTTGAGGAGCGTGACATTTAAACCATACTCTTTGACCGTTTGTTCAATGCGATCGCGATAGGTTTCGAGGGAAATCGGTAACCAAAAATGAATCTGGGGCCGTTTTTCCTGCAATTGTCTGGCGGCTTCACAGATGACGGGCAGAAGATATTTGATTTCCTGGATACGGGAAGCGGGTAAGAGAGCGACAGCTAATTGATCAGGGGCAATTCCCAAGGCTTCTCTAGCGATTTCTCGACTAGGGGCTTTAGCAATGCGGTCTAGTAAAGGATGACCAACCCAGGTGACATCTACGCCTTTATTTTTGAAAAATTCGGCTTCTTCAGGAAAAATCGCCAACAATTTATCTGTGACATTGACAATTTTCTGGGTATCTTTGGCAATAGGCGACCAGATCCAAGCTTGGGGTGCAATGTAATAAATAATCGGCAGTTGGGGAAATTTTTGACGCACATACTCGGCGATCGCCAAATTTGGCCCCATATAATCAATCAAAATGAGGACATCAACGGGATTATTCTGTAAATAGGTTTTAACTAACTGTTGAATTTTCCAGGTTGGCAAAATAAAACGCAAGGATTCCGATAATCCCACCGAGCCAATGCCCGCCGTATTAGATAACAAATCTGCCCCCGCTTTTTCCATGCGATCGCCGCCAAGGGCTTTGATTTCTAAGGCTGTACCCTGCTCAGTGGCTTGACGTTGCAGAGCTTCCACCAACATCGCTCCCTGTAAATCCCCCGACACCTCTCCCGTACTAATAAAAATTCGCATATTTGAGTAATCCATAAAAACAGCCTAAAGAGGCGGCTCAACAAAGTCGCGATCGCCAACCGAATCTCAAAAAACAGTTAGGGAGCAGTTCTTTTCCTTTTCACTCTTCGTACAGGCAAATTGGCAATCAAGGCCGTCATGCGTTGATCGCTTTCCAGGGAAAGTTCCATTTCCTCGGAATCGATTTCCACATAGCGACTAACCACTTCGAGAATATCCCGACGCATCATTTCCAGCATTTCCTGACTCAAACCAGAGCGATCGTTGGCAATTACCAATTTCAGTCGCCTTTTTGCGTCAACTCCACTACTATTGTTCCGTCCAAAAAGACGTTCAATCAGTTCTAGTATCATTTTCAACCCCATGAAAACTTAATTTGATCAGCATTAACCCCGTAAACTCTCCCTCATAAAGGGCCTAACAAACGACGACGGATACGATTCAATAGGCTATTATGGGCCGCCATAAAGTCTAAGAAAGGAATATCTTGGCCTTCTAATCGTCGAGAAATATTTTGGAAAGCTAAACCAGGAATGGATAGTTTTTCTTCTAAAACGAGGGGTTCCCCCTTATTGGTCGAAATAATGATTTTTTGATCATCAGGAACAATGCCCAATAAAGGAATCGCCAGCAGTTCTAAAATATATTCTACGCTAATCATCTGATTAAGCTGGATCATTTCAGGGCGTAATCGATTAATGATGACACTAATGCGATCAATATTTTCGGCTTCTAATAAACCAATCACGCGATCGGCATCTCTTACCGCCGACATTTCAGGGGTGGTGACAATAATTGCTTCCTTGGCAGGAATAACCGCATTCCGAAAACCTGATTCAATACCTGCGGGACAATCAATAATAACGTAATCAAACTTTTTCGCCAGTTGATCTACTAGGGATTGCATTTGTTCGGCGTTAATCGCATCTTTTGAACGATTTTGGGCGGCGGGCAACAGGACTAAATTGGGTAGCCGTTTATCTTTGACGAGGGCCTTATCGATGGTGCAATCCCCTGATAAAACATCGATCGCCGTATAGACAATGCGTTGCTCCAGACCCAACAGGAGATCCAAATTCCGTAGCCCGAAATCCGCATCAATCAGGGCAACTTTTTTGCCTAAACGCGCTAGGGATGCTCCTAAGTTGGCCGTAGTGGTCGTTTTCCCTACACCACCTTTTCCAGAAGTTATCACAATAATACGAGTCATAGTTCAATAATCAATGGTTTTTTCTTTTAGGGTTAGTCGTTAGCAAATACATCACGGGTCTTCTGAATTTTACTTGATTTTTTTAAAACTACGAGCAGAAGCCAACCGAATACCGTCAGGAGTAATATACGCCACTTCGGGTTCTCCTTGATCAGCCGCTTCGGGGGAGACCCTGGCCACCAGATCCGCAATGCGTAACTGACTCGCGCCCAACTTCAAAATCATAATAATGGCATCCTGGTTGCCCTCGGCTCCTGCGTGGGCTGTGCCTCTGAGGGTTCCCCAAATCAAAATATCGCCATTGGCAATTAGATTCACGCCAGGATTGACATCTCCCACCAGAATAATATTGCCTGGGTGTCGAATTTCTGTCCCAGACCGCACGGGACTGGTGAGATATAACGGGGGAGCGAGGGGAGGCAGAGGGTCGGGAATTAGGAGGGTGGGGATTCGAGGAGATTGATCTACAGAATAACCCAATGTCACAGCAGCGATCGCGGTTTGCCGACGGGTTGTTTGTACCCAACGTAAATTGAGATGAACGGCTTCCAGGATTTCGGCGATCGCTTGCAATTGACGCACATCCAACAATCGCCCTTCCACCACCAGATGAACGGGGATTTCAGGTTGCCAAGATCCTTCTTTGGTTTTGATAAAAGTTTTGAGGGCGTGTTCCAAAATCGGCCAATCATTGGGAAGGTCGGCCTTGGGGGAAGGAGGCAAAATCAACAACAGTTTATCCAACGCTGATTGCAATTGGATTTGGACAGTCGGGGGAATGGGATTATCAGAAGCCATCTGAATCGATCATAAAATTTTTTAATTTCAGACTATTACCTTACCACCATCTGCTCGGCAACATCCTAATTTTAAAGCTGATTTATTGACATAAAACGGTTTCTTGGTCAGCTTTTTAACCGATATCTCGCAGTTTAGATCTACTTGCGAGTACTCATTCTGGGAAAACTTGTGCGATCGCCCCGTTTTTTTCTGAGGAAGAATTATTTTTCACCTTAAATGCTAGAAAACTCATCACAAACTTGTTTTTCTGTCAATGCCTTAAACGTCCAGACTAAAAAAATTTTCTCATCCGACCCCGATCGCGATAACCTGTGAGATTGACTAGAAATGTTACAACAGGAATCACAACTATCATGAATCAGCGAGGAGTTACCCTTTGGTTTACGGGATTAAGTGGGGCGGGAAAAACCACTATTACTCAGGCCCTAGAAAAAAAATTAACGGAAAGCGGTTACGGAATTGAAGTTTTAGACGGAGATGTGGTTCGTACCAATCTGACGAAGGGCTTGGGTTTTAGCAAGGCAGACCGAGATGAAAATATTCGTCGTATCGGCTTTGTTTCCCATCTTTTGACTCGTCACGGTGTAATTGTCTTAGTTTCTGCGATTTCTCCCTATCGTGATATTCGTGGAGAAGTGAGACAAAAAATTGGTGATTTTGTAGAAATTTTTGTCAATGCTCCCCTAGCAGTGTGTGAAGGGCGAGATGTCAAGGGTCTTTACGAAAAGGCAAGAAAGGGTGAGATCAAGGGATTTACGGGCATTGATGACCCCTATGAAGAGCCGTTAAATCCTGAAGTGGAATGTCGCACGGACTTAGAAAGTTTGGAAGAAAGCGTCGCAAAAGTCTGGGCAAAGTTGATAGAACTCGGTTATGTTACGGGTTAAAGATTGAATTTTTCAGTAATTTTGAAAATAAGGAAAAGAGGGATAGGCGCATCTCTCTTTTTTTATGAACTGTATTTCCTTTTTTTTCAGCGATCGCAGTTATTTTAAACACAAGAAACTGAATAAACCTTTATATCAACCTTCAATATTTTTCGTAAAATATTAAAAATCAATGTTAAATTTTTCATTGTCGGATTGCCTTTTGCTGATAACATACGATGTAAACTTTTACTGGGTTTTGATGTGGCAATTGCTAGTTCTTCAAATCCAATAGTGGCATTAATCAAATCTCTTAAAATGAGTCTAGCGGTTTCTGGCTCACCATTTAGAAAAAGAGAAACTGCTTCATCTAATAAAGCTTGTGCAAAAGCTGGATCACGCTGAATACGAGAATTAATCGTTTCACTATAATCTCTGGTTAATGACATAATAATCACCTATTTTATTGTGTATTTTGAGAATTTTTTTTGCGTTTTTTGTATTCTTGAAATAATTCGATAGCCTTGTTTATATCCGATTGTTGGCGTTTCTTAGTTCCACCTCCCAATAGGATAATCAATTCTTTGCCATCCTGAGCTAAGTAAATTCGATAACCTGGCCCAAAGTCGATTCTATATTCACCGATTCCATCAAACCATTTGATATTTGATGTATTACCCAACTCCAAGCGAGATATGGCAACAGCTATTTTTACAGCAGCTTGAGTATCCAAGCTATCAAACCATTTTTGATAAGGAATTGAGCCATCTTCCCCGACATATTGTTGAACTCTCATATTGAACTTCTTCCCTGACATATATTGAACTTCTTCCCTGACATATATTGAACTCCCATACTAACCTAGAGTAACTTATAAGTTACCTTTAGTCAATGGGGTTACTCCAATTTCTCAAGCGATCGCGTTAATTTTCCCATTCCAAGAGACTGATGACTCACTTATTTAGTTAAAATATAAATCATGGAGGAAAAACTGATGACAACTACAATTGAGACTGATTTAAAAGAAATCCTGAGCGAATTTAAGCAAGAATTTGTCAAAATCAACCAAAGATTAGACAAAATTGATGAAACTGTCACAGATCTCAAAGTTAATCAAATCCGTATGGAAGAAAGATTATCAGGACAAATCAATCTACTTGATGAAAGATTATCAGGGCAAATTAACCTACTTGATGAAAGATTATCGGGACAAATTAACCTACTTGATGAAAAAGTTTCAGGACTGGGCAAACGTCTAGAAAGTCAAGAATTTACCAATCGAGGTATTTTAATCGGGTTAATTGTTGTTGTTTTAGGAGGAGCAGCTAAATTCTTTGGCTTCCTTCCTAAGCCCTAAGATCAAACTAAATCATTCCCATTTCTTCCAGCGATCGCGTTTACTTTTCTGATTTAGGATAATGCTTTGGTTTTCTGCTTTACAGGACGATAAAACAAGCCCCGTTGAGCATCACTCCAGTCCGTAACCTCTGGTATATCATCAGTATTAATCTGATCATCTGGTAAAGCGGCCAACGCTTCGAGTTCTGCCTTTTGTTCAGGATTCAGATCGGAAATTGCCTTTTTCATAAGCCCTCCGTTCATGTTTCTTTTTTTTCAAGCATTCCCATTTCTTCCAGCGATCGCGTTAATTTTTTGGCTTCAGGAGATTGTTGAGCTTCGTATAAACTAATCGCTTTTTTAAACGATTCCAAACTTTCTTGTAATAAACCCGCTTTAAAACAAGTTACTCCTAAATTTTGATAGGCTTCTGCATAGTTGGGATTTAGATTAATGGCTTTTTGATAAAGGGCGATCGCGTCCTGTAATTGGCCTTTTCCTTTTAAAAGCATGGCTAAATTATAATAACCTACCGCAAACGTTGGATCAATTTTAAGGATTGTTTCGTAGGCTATTTGAGCATTTTTAATATCTCCGACAGATTTTAATAAACCTGCAAAATTATTAAAAGCTCCAATTTTCAAGGGCGGTAAAATTGGTTGATTAATCGCTTTTTGATAATGTTTATTGGCTAGTTCCCATTTCTTTTGATGTAAATAGGCATTGGCTAAATGATAATGTAATTCAAATAAAATAGATATACTTGCTGTATTCGCTTTTAAACCTTGTTTTAATAATTTTAAGCCTTCTTTTTCCTGTCCTAGTTGCAGATATAAAGCTCCTAATTTACTGCAAATATAGGGATCATTCGGATTTTCTTTAAAAGCTTTTTCGAGTAAAGATTTAGCGCGACTGGTTTTATTTTTCGTTTGTAAAGCTTCAGGAGTATAGCCAGAATGGAGAATACTAACTATGGGTAACTCGACAATATTCCAATGGGGTTCCTGTTTTAATAAATCTAAAACACTATCATCAATGGTTTCGTGGTAGGGACGGGAAAATTTGATCGCGGGATGGTTCCGAAACAGTCGAGAAACGGCAGAATAGGGAGACTGGGACGCTCCAATTTCGTGACGAATAAGATTAACGACTAGAGTATTTTCTTGGGCAATAGCAGATTTTACATCCTTAATTGCATTGATATTAAATATTTCATCCCCATCTAAGACCAAAACCCAATCGCCTGTGACTAATTTCAACGCCTCATTTCTCGCGATCGCAAAATCGTCTCCCCATTCCTGAGATGCGGTAACGGCTCCAAATTCCTGGGCAATTTCTAGGGTGCGATCGCTTGATCCCGTATCTAAGACGACAATCTCATCGACCAAATCTTTAACGCTCGTGAGGCATTGGGCTAAATTCGCTGATTCATTTTTGACGATCATGCAAAGGCTGAGTTGAACCATAGGATTTTTTGGGATAGGGGGCGTGTGATACTTTAAAGAGACTGTCTTTTTTTTCCATCGTTTCCGACTTTTCCAATTTACTATGCTTGAGACTCCTCCCGTTACCGAAGATATTGTTGCCGCGCTACAAATGCCCGTTGATCTGAATTTTGATATCCCCGATCCGGAAGATGAAGGGATTCAGGAACTCGATTTTCAATTGCAACTAGACGGTTTTTGGAAGATTTGCGATCGCTTTGATTTACAAACGGAGATTTGGCGGGGCAGAATTATTCGGGCGATCCGCGATCGCGAGAAAAAGGGAGGAGACGGACGGGGAACAGGTTTCTTGGATTGGCTCAAGCAACGAGAAATTACCAAAAGTCAAGCCTATGCGATGATTCAACTAGCCAATAGTGCGGATTCCTTGTTAGCAGAAGGTCAACTCGATCCGAATACGATTAACAATTTCAGTAAACGGGCTTTTATTGAAACCGCCAAATCTTCCCCCGAAGTCCAACGCCTGATCAGTGAATCTGCCCAAAGTGGCGATCGCATTACCCGTCGAGAAGTGAAGCAATTATCCGATGAATGGACGGCAGTCAGTTCGGATCTCTTGCCCGATGAAATTAAACAAAAAGCCTCCGATGGCAGTTTACCCTCGCGTCATTTAGCTCCCTTAGTCAAGGAGATGGAAAAGTTGCCCGATACCCATCTAGCCGCAATTCAACAGGAAGCCGCCTCAAATCCCGATGTGGATACGGTCAAAAATTTGACTTCTTCGGCCCGCAATTTAGCAAAATATCTGGATGCAGCGGCCCAGGTACAAACCCTCAAGCAATATCCATTGGATCTGGAAATGGCTCTAGGAGAGGCTCTGCGATTAGATTGTCTCAATACTGCGGCTGATTTGGTAAAACAAGCAACCCAATTGGAACAAACCGTCGCTAAACTTTATACGACTTGGAAACGTTTGGGCAGTCTCGCCGATCGCCTTTATGTGGATACGGGTGCGAGTAGTCCTAATCTGCGATCGCTTTTGACAGCGTTGGAAATGTTGACCAGTGAGGTGATTGAGGTGCAGTTGGATGAGGGCGGAGAGAGAACCGTGCGTCTGCGGATTTTGACAGATAATGAAACTAAAGGATTGGAATAATCTTAATAATTTAGCTAGTACTCGAAGGCTTAAGTATGGGTACTATTTGAGTATCGTCCTGAAAAGGATTAGAAGACTCGAAAATGGTATCTTGACTTAAGCCGCCTTGTACTAGTTATGGTAAATTTTTACAAGATCTATCTTAAAATTGCAAGGAAATAACTCTAATTAATTTCCTCCAAAGGTAATGAATAAAAAATCCGATGTTAATTTAAACAAGAATAGCCAAGAACAACCGTCTTTTTTTCTTTACGATAGTAAGGACAAATTGGCATGGATCATTAATCATTTTCTAGGGTATGTAAGGGGTTTTCCCTCTTCTATGTTTAATGATAGTTCTTTTGAGTTAGTTAAAAATTTTAATCTCAATTTTTTTGGATTAGAAGAGAGAAAATATAATGAAATAACGAAAGGGCATAGAAGACATTATAGACTTTATATGTTTCTAGGATCAATTCCTGGATTACTTGTCTTATTGTTTTTAATTGGATTATTGCCTCGTCAGTTTCAAGTTTTATATTTTTTTACTTCTCTTTTTACTTCTCTAAGCATTTATCATTCTTCTTTCTCTCTATTTTTAGTATTTCTTGGTATATTTATTTATCTTTTTGTGGCTTATTTACCAGTCTTTTTTTTTATAATATATTTTAGATTTTTATTTAGAATAGTAGAATACTTAATACCTGAAACTTTATGTGCTATACAAATTATTTATTTAAATCTTGAATTAACTAGGGATGATGTTATTTACAGAAGAGATGTTAAAAGTACGATTCTTTTTAGAATGGACTATTTGGCCAGAGTCACAACGTTAATTCCTTGGCATTATGGTATTGGAAAACCGAGCAATCAAAAATGGATTCAACAACATTTTCAGAATATATCGTATTATATTCGTGAAAGAAGAAGATGGTTAATCGCGCCAAATGAAACAACTCTTGATGATTTAAGAAAAGATTTTCGTAAACTTGCTTACTATTATCTCACAGGAAAATATGGTGCTTGGCAATGGCAATCTTTTGATTTAGAAACTGAAGTTATCAAACAAACTCAGTTTCAGAAAATACAAGGAACCTTAATAAGATTTTTCGGCATTGCTTTACCACTCTTTGTAATGGCATTCTTTATTATATTTTCTAAAAACTTTCCTGATCATAAAGAAATTCTTAATAACTTGCCTTATATTTTTATTGCCTGGCTTCTTGTTTCTCTTGATATAACCTTAAAGTTAGGGGTTATCGAATCATTAACAAAATTAATTACTGGATTACAAAGATTTAAGTAAATAAATTTATGTCAGACAAATCATTTATTCGTTAGTTAGAAAATGAAACGCGATCACATTTCTTTTTATTTATAAAATTAGCAAAAATTCATAAATTCAGTACACAAATTAATCACACTTATTTTATAGAAAATTTAACTATTAGTAATGATAACAGTTAATAATATGGATAAATTTGAACATATATCAATCAAAGGTTTTCGTCGTCTTCAAAATATTGAACTTGAGATGAGAGATCTTGTCGTCATGATTGGCGCAAATGGATCAGGCAAAACTTCTTTTTTAGATGTTCTTTCCCTCTTAGCCGCTTCAGCCAGTGGAAATCTCCAAAATACCTTACAACTCAAAGGTGGCTTAAATGAAATTTTAACAAGAGGAAAAGCTCAGGAGTTAGAAATTTCAGTTTTAATGAAAAGTCCCGAAATAACAGCTTTGAATTATGATTTAACTTTGTCTCCAAAAGGTTTTTCCTATGAAATTAAAGCAGAAACTTTAGCTAAACAGAGTGATCTTAATACTCGTGAATCATTTAAACAAATAGAATCCTATGGTTTAGATATTAAATATTATAGTCAGGAAGACAATAAACTTGTCAGACCAAATTGGGAACATAATCCCCTTGAAACATCCCTTTCTCAAGTCCCTAAAATGTATCGTGAACCAGAGAATTTGAGAAAAAGCCTGGCTTCTTGTACCTACTATGGGCCACTAGATGTTTCCGAAAAAAGCCCCATTCGGCTCCCTCAAGCAATGCGCCCTGCAAAAT
>JBEIFD010000048.1:0-11524 GCA_040382535.1 Merismopediaceae cyanobacterium | reverse complement strand
TGAAGATGAGGCTCTCAAGAAAACATTGATAACTTACAATAAGGAGGACTGTCACATTCTCAAAAAAGTATTTGAATCTATTATCGAAATTTTCGATGACACTAAAGATTTTGATAAATTTACTTCAGTTAGTGATTTAAGTTTGAGTAATAAAGAAAATCTAACTTTTAAAAAGAACAAATTCCTCCTAGAAGAATTAGATTTTGTCAACAAATGTGCGTATTTTAATTATCAGAGAGATAAAATTTATTTTCGAGAAAAGACTTCAAATAGAAAGAAAAAAAATCAATTGACAACAAATAGGAGTGTAGAGAAATACAAAATTAATAAAACAATCTTAATTCCTATTCCCGAAGTATGTTCTTATTGCGGAGGGACTAAACTTTATCGTCAAATCTATCGATCAAAAGTTGTCCTTGATGTAAAATTTCTCGAATTTGGAATAAAAAGATGGATTGTTAAATATGAAACTCGTACAGTAAAGTGTGCTAAATGTAATAAAAATTTTTCAGCTTCAGAATATACGGAAATTACAAGTAAGTATGGTGATAATTTCTACCGATTAATCATACATAAAATTGTTGGACTTCGCCAATCTTTTGGTAAAGTCATTGATGATCTTAGAGATATATTTGGCTATCATTTTAGTCCTTCGATATGCTCTAAAGCAAAAGCTAGGATGTCAAAATATTATCAATCTACATACGACAATATTCTTGATAAGCTTGTCAAAGGAAAGCTGATTCATGCAGACGAAACTTCTGTCAGCATTAAAGGAGTAAAAGCTTATGTTTGGGTATTCACCAGTATGGAAGAAGTTCTCTATTTATATTACCCAACGCGAGAAGCAGATTTATTAAAGAATACTATTAATGATTTTCATGGAGTTTTGGTATCAGATTTTTATGCGGCTTATGATTCAATAGACTGTCCAAGGCAAAAATGCCTTATTCATCTTATAAGAGATATGAATGATGATCTTCGTAGCTATCCTTTTGATGATGAATATAAAAATCTTATTAGAGATTTTAGTTTGTTATTACACTCAATTGTTAAAACCATTGATATTTATGGATTGAAAAAACTATATCTTCAGAAACATAAAGAAGATGTAGAGCAATTTTTTGAAAAATACTTGTCAAAAGATTTTAAATCAGAAATTTGCTTGGTGTACATTAAAAAATTTAAAAAATTTAAGGAAAATTTATTTACTTTTTTGGATTATGATGATGTCCCTTGGAACAACAATAATGCAGAAAATGCAATTAAAGCATTCGCTGCTTATAGAAAAATAAATGATGGTGCTTTCACAGAATCTGGTATTAAACAATATTTAATTTTGCTGAGTATTTATGAAACCTGTATTTATAAAAATATCAATTTTTTGGATTTTCTTCGTTCAGGCGAAACCGATTTTGATACTTTCAAGAAAAATCATTAGTCCAATCGCTGATGTTATAAACAAAAAGATCTAAAAATCTTCTCTCATAATTTAAATTTAAACCCAGAGGATAAAGACTGTGAACTGCATCACCATCAATCAATTTACCAATGACCTGCAAAATCTAATCAATCAAGACGGAGCCGATTTTGTCGTGATCAGTGCAGAAGATTGGGGCAACAAGAAACCCTAGCAATACCATTTAGAATTGCTTTTCTCAAATAAATATTAACCTTTATTGAGGCTAAATATGAACACCATCAATCTTAAAAATGACTTAATTAATCAAATTAATTTACTTTCAGAAGAACAACTTAAGACTGTTATGGCATTTGTCAATAACTTATATCAACAACGCCTCCCGATCCAGGAAAATCAAACTACCAAACAAGAAGAGCGAACGGCATTAGTCGAAAAATTCAATCAACTCTGCGAAGACACTCAAAACCTCTTTATTGATAATCCAATTACGGAAGAAGAAATTCAAGCCGAAATTGATGCTTATCGGAGAGGTGAATGAGAATCATCATTGATACCAATATCCTCATTTCTGCGGCTCTAAAAGGAGCTAAAGCTAAAACTGCGATCGCTTATATTATTAGCTCGACCGAATATCAATGGTTAGTCTCCTCAGAAATTATGGATGAATATAAAAATGTCTTGAATCGCCCAAAATTTAGATTATCTGAAACCCAAAAACGAGAATGGTTTGAAACTATTGATTTAACAACTACTTTAGTCGAAGTTAATGTAACCGTAAATTTTCCCAGAGATCAAAAAGATGCTAAATTTCTAGCCCTTTGTTTATCCTCTCAAGCCAATTACTTCATTACAGGAGACAAAGATTTTGAAGAAATTATAGACTTAGGAGTAACTCAAATTATCTCAGCTTCTAAATTTTTAGAATCAATTCAATAACGATTAAATAGTTAAGATTTAAGGGGAATTACGCGATCGCCCTTCTTTTTTCTTCATCAGCAGCACATCCCTTGACCCATAACCACAGTGAGAAGAAGCGATCAGGTTAAAATTACGACAGTGATCGCCCTTCTTTTTTTCATCAATCAGGATGTGAGAAAGCGATCAGGTTAAAACAACTGGTCAATCAAATCTTCACGAGTTGTCTCAAAATGATTAGCAATATCTTTAAGAATTGCATTTAACGTACCCACTTTAACTGGGCTATGATTAGGGATTGTAATATGATGCTCTCCATTATTTGTTGTTGTAAGCCGAATATGACTGCCTGTTTGTCGCTCAATTCTATAACCGAGAATTTCCACCATTTTGGCAAATTTTTTGCCCGTTAAATCTCGTGGTAATCTCATACAGCCAATACTTCCTCACGAATAAACTGTAATCGAATATGATCAGGACAAGCACTTTGATCAAAATGACAAATTACAGCATCACGAACCATCTCTTTTAAATCATCTATTGTGTCACCCTGAGTGAAAATAGCCTCATCTAAAGCTTTTGCTATGTAGCCGCCATCCACATCATTTTCCACTAAAAAAACGATTTCTGTCATTAGAGTTAAAGGTAAAATGCAAAGGTAATCTTAAAGCATATCAAAAAAAAGCGATCGCCCTTCTTTTTTCATCAGCAGCAGCAAATCCCTTAGCCCCTGACCAAATAGACTGAATTGTTTCAAATTTCGATATCCGTGTCTATTGTTTGCTATTTGTGATGACCGCAGGAAGTAATTTTTCCTGTTCCTCCCAAAACCAGGCGATCGTTTTAGCAAGACCCGTTTGTAAATCCGTTAACTGGACATCGGGTAAAAATGTTTTGAGTTTATCCACTTCCAAACATTTCGATTTCGCGCCCACATAGCGAGACGTATCAAACTGAATTTGCCCAAAATCGTAACCCACTTCTTCACAAATCAATTCCGCAAAATGGCGAATGGTAAACTCTTCTCCTGCTCCGATATTAATCAAATCATTGTCAACCGATTGGGCTAACGCGATCGCAATTTGGGCAAAATCTCCCACAAAAACCAATTCTCGTGATTGATAACCGTCTCCCCAGAGAATTACAGGCTCCCCGTAGAGTTTGCCGCGAATAATTTTACGGATCAGATCAAAAATGAAGTGCATTTGCCGTCCGTCGGTATGATAACCAGGCCCATAAAGCGTCGAGGGAACCAAACAGAGATATTTCAAACCATACTGTTTATTTAACGCCAGGAGACCCGCATAGAGCATCCGTTTCGTCATGGCATAGGTAAACAGGCTATCAATGGGAACCCCCAACAAATAATTTTCTTCCTTGAGCGGAACCAGGGGATCGTAGGCGCAACTGGTTCCCATACAGATAAATTTAGCCTGGGATTGATGCTGTTGCCACCAAGTCAAGATGTGGGTATTCATCTGTTGATTAATAATCCATTGTTCCCCAGGATGGGAAAGACAAAAATCTCCCGCTTGTGTCCAGGCGGCTAAATGATAAATTTGGTCATAGGTTTGATCATTAAACTGATGGAGAGAATCTGGTCGGGTCAGATCACAGTTTTTAGAATTGATGCGGGTGATTTCGTGACCTACCGCTTCTAATTGGGCGCAGAGAGTTGTTCCTAAAAAACCTGTTCCGCCTGTTACCAGAATTTTCATTTTTTATCCTAAAATAGTAATTTGTGTAGTTTACCTGCAACTTTGGTATTGTATCAAAACAGATGAGCCATTCATCACAGACGATAGATTGAGACGAATCGGCAATATCATTCGCTAGGAAACTTGAATGGTATTCGTCCAATGATCAAGCACAAAGTTTTTACCCCATAAATCTGTATTCACCGAACGTCCCCTAAGTTTATTTTTGATTTTTTATGCAGTGTAATTCTCTCCTTTTAACGCTTGCCGCCATTTCTGTTGCCCTAGTTGGTGGGGTTAGTTCTGAGGTCAAGGCCAACGATATTGATCTAAAAGTCGGTATCGTACAACGCTTTGGAGATGAAGAGAAGGATCAACTCACCATTAGTGCTACAAGCGGGGATACACTGACTTTTCGTTTTCTGGATGATAATAATAAACCCCAGTCCTTACAAGCGAAGACGGCGGCGATCGCTATTACGAAAAAAAACTTGGCTGCGCCCGTTTTGGAAGAGCGATTGGTTTTGAGTGAACATTCGACCTTTGAAACCGCCGAAGATAGTGCCAATCAATGGAAAGCGTTGGGAATTCAGGTAGAAGTCACTCAACCAGAACGCTGGCAGGTTTGGGCCAAACGGGATGTCTATGCCAGTCCTGTAGTTCGTCGTTGGTTAGTAGAAAGTTTGAAAGCAAAGAACTACACTCTGCCTCGCTTGGAGAGTTCGGTGGTTAGTGCCAAGCCTCAAACAGTTTTAACGGTGAATGGGCAAAAATATCTGACGAATTCCCTCGAAGTTACGGGGCAGAAAAATTTGATCCAAGTTGCGGAGAAAAGCGAAAAATCCCAACGATTGTACGGGGGAAGCCTAAAGCTTCAGCCGAATGCCTATGAAACCTATACTCTCGTTAATAATGTTCCCTTAGAGATTTATTTGCGGGGGGTTGTTCCCCATGAAATTGGTAGAAATGCGCCTGAAAATGCGGCTAAGGCCCAAACGATTATTGCTCGAACCTACGCGCTGAGAAATTTACGCCGTTTTGAAGCGGATAATTATGAATTATGTGCCAATACCCATTGTCAGGTTTATTTTGGTTTAAAAGACACTAGCCCCCAAGCCGATCGCGCGATCGCCGAAACCAAGGGGTTAGTTTTAACCTATCAAAATGAATTAGTAGATGCGCTTTATTCCTCCACAACGGGAGGGATTACCGCCAAATTTACCGATGTGTGGAACGGAGAAGAACGTCCCTATCTCAAGGCAATTATTGATTCTTCTGAAAATGTCTGGAATCTTTCCCAACAATCCCTCGAAAATGAAGCCGATTTTCGTAAATTCATTGCCCTCAATAAAGGTTTTAACGAGTCGGGGCGCAGGGTTTTTCGATGGCGTTACGAAAGTAGTTTAGAGGCATTGAACAAAGATATTCGCACTTATCTGAGTAACCGCAAACATCCCCTAGCGAATTTTAAGACCATCCTCAATATGCAGGTCGTCAAGCGATCGCCCTCTGGTCGGATTTTGCTCCTACGGGTTGAGACCGACAAAGGAGTTTTGGAACTCGCCAAAAATGAAGTGCGGAGTGCTTTTTCCGCTCCCCGTAGTACCCTTTTTTATCTCGATCCGCTTTATGATGACAAAAAAAATCTGAAGGCATTTGCCTTTATCGGCGGGGGATTAGGTCACGGGGTTGGAATGAGTCAGTATGGTTCCTATAAATTAGCCCAGTTGGGTTGGTCGCCTGAAAAAATCCTTGCCTTTTATTATCCAGGTGCTAAAATGCAACTTTGGGATAATAAAATCGTTTTCTGGCGAGACAATCAATAAATTAAAAAGCTACGGTATTCATAAAATCATCAATATTGAGGTGAATTTGGATTTTTTTGATAAAGAACTAATTTGATAATACCGAAAAAATTATTAGGATCAAGATAAATTGAGAATAATTTTTTTACAAAAAAACTAATTTGATAATATCGAAAAAGTCATCAATCTCTAAAAACCATGTTCCTAGCCAAATAAGATTCGGTTTTAGCGAATCCTATTGACACTTCTACCAAATCAGCGACAATACTAGAAGAAGTTAGACTTTGACGGATTTTTTTGTGAGGAGCGGACGATGCGTTTTAAAGGCCCTATTTTAAGTTTGTTGTTTGTGCTGATGATTAGCGGACTGACCCGTGCCGACTATGATGCTATGAGATCATCACTCAAAATCACTTTAAATCGACTGAATCAACTAAAAGATGAGTTGAAGACAAATCCGTTGCACTCCTCAATGGAAACGACAGACAATTCGGATGATTTATCAACTTCCGAGGATTTAGATAAATCTCAGCTTGTTCAAGAAGTATTATCCGAAGATACATCAGAATCCCAACCAACTAACTCTAATTTGAGTGTTTTGCAGTCTTTATACGTTAAATCTGATCGAATTATTATTTATTCAATCGGAGACGATCCGACTATTGTCGTTAACTCTGAAAAAGAACCAGGGATAACGCATATTACTTTGGAAGGAGTACAACTCGATTCCCGTTTTAAATTATTCCAAAACGCTAATCAAAGCGAGCCTTCCATTGGTTTTGTTCAGGTTAATGCGATCGCTCCTTCAAATCCTGAAGATATGGCTACCGCCAGTGTAGAAATCACGATTAAAACTGACCACAAAAATTGGCAATTAATCCCTCGTCAGGGCGGTTTCTTTCTTAGTAAATTGGATTCCCCCGTTAATTCAAATGTTTCATCGACTATCCGTGAGCAAACTCCCACAGAGGCTACTCTTCCCCTGAGTAACACCGTTTCAAATCCTCATTCTCTCGTTAGTCAGGAAATGCCGCCCCGTTCTGGTGATCAAAATACTTCTCTTCCTAAAAATAATCCAATCCAGTCAGCCAATTTACCAGAAGATGATCAGCCTCAAATCATTGCGGAAAAGACCAATCCAGAAATTCCATCGTCTTTGCAACCCGACGAAATTCAAAGCAAGACTAAATCAGAGGATGTTAATCCACCTGAAATTGATTCCGAAACATCCAAATCTCAAAATACGAATATCTCTTCTCCCATTAATGAGGAAGAAACAACACTTGAATCTTCTATTGCTCCTTTGTCTCTCACGCCCTTACAACTCCCTCCCACTCAATTAATTAACCTAGAAACAGCGAATGTTTTACCCCAGGGTTCTATCTTAACGACCTATGGCGTTCATGTTTTTTCCAAGGGTCAATACGGCGGTGGAACGGGTTTACAAACCTATAATATTTCTATTCAAGGTGGTGTAACAGATGAACTTCAATTGGGTTTAGATTGGGTGCTATTTGATGATACTTTAGGCGAACAAATTAATGGTGGCATTCCCAATTTAGGTTTAATGAGTTTTGCCCCCAAGTTTAAATATCAATTCCTAAAAGAAGAAGATTTTAGTTTTGCGGTATCGGGTTCTTTAGAAATTGCAAAATTTACTGGGAGCTACGGCTTATATACCCCCAACAATTTACAGCAAACAACTACAACTCTAGTAGGAGCTTTACAATTCCCTTTTACTTATAATATTACTTCTAGTCTTCAGTGGCACTTGGTACCAGGAGCTATTTTCTTTCCTAATACGATTAATAATGGGGGGAATTTCTACGGTTCTTTGTTTAATATCGGAACAGGTTTTAACTATAGCCCTTTAGATAGGCTCATGCTTTTTGCTGATGTCAATTTTCCCATTGGTTCTGGAGGAAATGCCGTTAATAACCAAGGAGAAATTTTTACTAAACCCGTTTGGGCGGCGGGGTTAACTTTTTTGCAAAGTCCTACGGTGGGAGTGGATCTTTACGCCACCAATGCTTTTGGTGCAACACCTGCCACCCAAGTTCTTGCCTTTATTCCTAATGGAGGTCAAGTTGCCGCAGGAGTCAATATTCGTTATACCCCCGATATTGGTCAGAATTATCCCAGTAGTTTTCGTCAGGGGACTCCTCCCAATCTGTCTGTCAGGGATAGACAATTATTATTTAATGGTATAAATTTAAGCACTGCTGAAACTTTGCCATTAGGCATGGCTTCTATCCAAGGAGGAAGTGGCGGTCTCAGCAGTTTTCAACTTTCCTATGGAATGAGTGATGATGCCCAACTTCAGATCGTTGGCCAACAACTCTCTAATAGCAGTACAATTCTCAATGAGAGATTTCAGTTAGGGGGAGTAGTCAAACTCAGATTTTTAAGTCAAACCTACGGAGATCCCCTTTCTTTATCTTTAATCGGTGGTTTTGAAGAAGGCACCAGTGAAGATGCAGTTGGGTTATTTACAACAGAGTTGGCGTTTTTGTATCAACTGTCTCCTCAGTTTGCAGTTACTTTCAACCCCAAAGTCGCTTTTTTCGGTAGTGATGATATTTTGGGGACGGGATTTGGTTTGAATTTCCAACCTTTTACGGGAGTTCAACTCATTGGAGAAGTCACCCCAATCTTAACGGGCAACAATCGTCAAACAATTTGGTCAACGGCATTCCGCTATATTCATCCAGAATGGAATGCGGGCATCGATCTCTACGCAACGAATGGAGCAGGGACGTATGGGATAGGAGGTCTAATTCCCCAAGCAGATAATCATGTCAATGTGGGATTTAATTTATTGTGGTCGTTCGGTGGAAATTCTAGGGGCAGTTCACTCGCTCAATTCTAACTTTTTTGATAGTTTTGAACTATGGACTTCAATTTTTTCTTCTTCTGAATCTAAGGGTGAACAATCCTAATCAATTAAAAATCCTACTTATTCGCTGAATTAATGAAATCTTTTGCATTTACTGGCTTTTTTCGATTACTGTCTTTTGCTAGGGTGAGTTTTATCATAATGTTTCTCTTTTCGGCGATCGCCTTCCCGCTATCCATCTTTCCGACCCAAGCGTTGCCAAAAGTTATGGAAAATTAGCCTCAAATCCCCCAGTATTAGTCTATATTCACGACTGACAACATTGACTTCCTACTCCAAATTGTTATATTTAAAGAAATGTAAACAAGTTTTGGATTAAAAGATTATGACCGACCCCACTCAAACCCCGAAGATCGAAGACCCTAAATTTGGCTTCAATGACTATGCAGAACGTTTAAATGGTCGGGCCGCAATGATTGGTTTTGCTTTGACCCTGTTAATTGAATATTTGACGGGAAAAGGCGTGCTGGTTTGGCTAGGATTGCAATAAATAACCGAAAAAACCCTTTGAAAAGACATGATAGGATGGAGGATGGCTAGTCTGGCCGTCCTTTTTAGTGATCACTTTTTTAGCATAAAAACCCAATGGCTATTCTTATTCCTCCTGGTATTCCCTTGAATTTTCCCCTAACGGCGGTGGTCGGTCAGGAAGCGATTAAATTGGCGTTATTGCTGGGGGCGGTTGATCCAGGATTGGGTGGAGTCGCGATCGCGGGCAGAAGGGGAACGGCGAAATCGGTGTTAGCGAGGGCCATCCATGCGTTATTGCCACCGATTGAAATTATTAAAGACAATAAATTTAATTGTGATCCAGCCCTCCCTGACCAGTGGGACGATGACACCCAAGAACATTATGCAGGTTTCAATCTGATAGATATTCCGACTCAGGTTATTGCGTCACCGTTTGTGCAAATTCCCCTGGGTGTAACCGAAGATCGGCTGTTAGGTTCGGTAGATGTGGAAGAATCGGTCAAACGAGGAGAACCTGTTTTTCAGCCAGGGTTATTAGCCCAAGCCCATCGCGGCGTTTTGTATATCGATGAAATTAATCTATTAGATGATCAAATTGCCAATCAGTTATTAAGTGTTTTAAGTGATGGTCGCAACCAAATCGAACGGGAAGGCATCAGTTTTCAGCATCCTTGCAAACCTTTGTTGATCGCGACTTATAACCCTGAAGAAGGGCCTCTTCGACAGCATTTTTTAGATCGGATTGCGATCGCGCTTTCTGCTGATGGAGTATTAGGAATTGATCAACGGGTGCAAGCAGTGGATCAGGTGATTGATTATGCCAAATCCGCTCAAACCTTTATGGCGCAGTACGAAGAAGACCTGGATGATCTTAGAACCAATATTATTTTGGCGAGGGAATGGCTCAAGGAAGTCACTATTACCCACGAACAAATTGCCTATCTAGTAGAAGAAGCGATTCGGGGTGGTTTACAGGGCCATCGCGGTGAACTCTATGCCATGCGGGTGGCCAAGGCGATCGCGTCTTTGGATGGACGAAATATTATCAGTGCCGATGATCTTAAAAAAGCAGTGGAATTGACCATCGTTCCCCGCAGTATTTTGATGGATATTCCGCCCCAAGATCAGCAACAATCTCCGCCACCGCCGCCGCCACCGCCCGAACAACCCCAAGATGAATCGGAACAAGATCAGGACGAAGAGGAAGAGGAAAATCCCGATGAACCCGATCAAGAACCCCCAGGCATTCCCGAAGAATTTATCTTTGATGTAGAAGGAGTCAGCCTCGATCCCAGTGTTTTATATTTTGCCCAAATGGCCCAGCGTCAGGGTAAATCAGGTAGTCGTGCGATTATTTTTTCCGAGGATCGCGGTCGTTATCTCAAACCCATGATTCCCAAAGGCAAGGTTAAACGGATTGCGATCGATGCCACCCTCCGCGCCGCCGCCCCCTACCAAAAAGCCCGCCGTCTCCGTGTGCCTAACCGTAATGTCATTGTTGAACAGGGAGATATTCGCTCCAAGCGTCTCGCCCGTAAAGCAGGAGCCTTAATCGTTTTTGTCGTGGATGCGTCGGGATCAATGGCCCTCAATCGAATGCAAGCCGCCAAGGGAGCCGTGATGCAACTATTAACCGAAGCCTACGAAAACCGAGATCAGGTCGCGCTTATTCCCTTCCGAGGAGAAAAAGCCGATATTTTATTACCGCCCACCCGTTCCATTGCGATGGCGAAAAAACGTCTGGAAACCTTGCCCTGTGGTGGTGGATCGCCCTTGTCTCATGGGTTAACCCAGGCGGTTCATGTGGGGATGAATGCCAAAATGTCGGGAGATATTGGTCAAGTCGTAATCATTGCGATTACGGATGGTCGGGGGAATATTCCCCTAGCTCGTTCTTTGGGGGAACCTTTACCCGATGGTGAAAAGCCCGATATTAAAGCAGAATTGCTCGATATTGCGGCAAAAATTCGTGGTGTGGGAATGCAATTATTAGTAATAGACACAGAGAAAAAATTTGTTTCCACAGGGTTTGGTAAGGAATTGGCCCAAAAAGCAGGGGGTAAATATTACCAATTACCCAAAGCAACTGATCAAGGGATTGCTTCTATGGCAAGGCAGGCGATCGCAGATTGGAAATAGGCATTTTTTATGGAAAGTGTGAAAAAACGCTTACAAACTGATGCCGCTTTAGTTCGCAAAATTTATCTTGATAAACCTATTAGAAAATCTAATGTTGCTATCCTCGAATTACATCTTATAAATCAATACCTTTGCCAAAATAAAAGCCTGCAAAAATTTTGGCAAAACTCGCAAAATC
>JBEIFD010000047.1:0-11550 GCA_040382535.1 Merismopediaceae cyanobacterium | reverse complement strand
ATTATCTCTAGTATCCGTTTTTTCTTTAATTTTAGCTCTAATTGCAATAGTAACATTACGCTGTTTCCGTAGTATTTCCCAGCTATAGGCATTCAATTTTAAAATAGAATATCCATCCGTTGTCTCATCTAAAAAACCTTGATGAATCAGGAATACCCCTAATTGTTTCCACTCGTCTAAGGTTCGATCTTTACCAATACCATAGGTAGATAATAAATGATGCTGATACTGTTCAATTTTTTGTTTACGGGAACCTCTTAAAACATCAATAATGTGCATCATGCCAAATCGTTCCTGACAACGAGCAACACAAGATAGAAATTTCTGGGCTTCAATTGTCCAATCTTCGAGGGGTTTAGGATAACAACAATTATCACAATTGCCACAGTTTCCTGGAAAATCTTCACCAAAATAGCGCAAGACAATGGTTCGACGACAGGCTAATCCTTCTGAATAATCGACAATTTGTCGTAATTGCTGACGAGATTTTTGTTGTTCTGAGGCAGCTTTTTGTTGAATAATATATTCGATTTTTTTCAAGTCCCCAAAACTAAAAAAGAGCAAGCATTTAGCGGGTTCATTATCTCGTCCTGCTCTCCCTGATTCTTGGTAATAACTTTCAAGGTTTCGAGGTAAATCATAATGAATGACAAAGCGGACATCGGGTTTATTAATTCCCATCCCAAAGGCAACCGTTGCAACAATAATTCTGACTTCATCTCGAATAAATTGGGTTTGATTAATTCTTCTATTTTCATCTCCCATTCCTGCATGGTAGGGCAAGGCTTTAATCCCATCTTCTTGTAAGCGATCGCTGATTTCATCGACCATTTTACGACTCATGCAATAAATAATGCCCGACCCTTTTAGGGTTTTAATAAATTTGAGTAATTGCTCATAGCTTCTTTTTTCTTTGGGGATAATTTCGTAATAAAGATTGGGTCGATTAAAGCTGGTGAGATGGACACTGGGTTTATGTAATTGTAATTGGTCAATAATATCTTTCTGGACTCGTTTTGTGGCAGTCGCCGTAAAAGCAAAGATGGGAATTTGGGGATACTGCCGACGTAATTGGCTCAATTGGCGATATTCAGGACGGAAATCATGCCCCCACTCCGAAACACAATGGGCTTCATCAATGGCAAAGGCAGAAACTCCTATCTGGGTAATAAGACGATGGAAAAAATCTTGGAAGCGATCGCCTAATAACCGTTCGGGAGCAACATAAAGTAACTTAATTTTATTCTCAAAAATCTGCTTTTCTCGTTCTTGAACTTCTTTTGGACTTAAACTACTATTCAAATAAGTCGCCCCAATACCGTTATCTTGCAGAGCATCTACCTGGTCTTGCATCAGCGCAATTAAAGGGGAAATAACAATCATTAATCCAGGTTTAAGTAACGCTGGTAATTGAAAGCAAAGGGACTTTCCGCCCCCCGTTGGCATAATAACTAATAAATCCTGATCTGCTAGGGCATTCTCGATGATTTTCCGTTGTTCAGGACGGAATTGGTCATAGCCAAAGAAATATTTTAAATAGGTTTCAAGATTCGGTAGAGAATTGACCAAGGTTGACATGGTTCTGTTTAATCGTTAACGATATATTTTTGTAAATATTGCTTAATACTATAATTATTTTTTTAATTCTTACCCTATTTCTTTTCAGCAATGTTCAACTATTTTCAAACTTTATCTCTCTAAGTAATCATCTAAAATACACATAGGCACGGGGTTCATAACAAACATTATAAAATCAAAAACCCCACCATATTAGCGGGGAATCCATCACAGATTAATTAAATCTCAATACTAAAGTTTTACTTCAATATCAACACCAGCAGGTAGATCCAATTTCATCAAAGCATCAATCGTCTTAGAAGAGGGTTGATAAATATCAATAATGCGGCGGTGGGTACGGGTTTCAAAATGCTCCCGTGCATCCTTATCAACGTGGGGAGACCGCAATAAACAATAAATTTTTCGTTTAGTGGGTAAGGGAATGGGGCCGATCGCCGTAGCATTCGTTCTATTAGCGGTTTCTACAATTTTGTCGCAGGACGTATCCAGTAAACGACGGTCAAAAGCTTTCAGACGAATACGAATTTTTTTTTGTTGGAGAGTTGCCATAGTCTTAAACTTCTTAAGTTTTCAAGGTTCAGAATTGTTTAATTGTCGGTCAGCAGTAATCAGTGACCAAGTCCTCAGTTTACAGGAATTGAAGCGCGTAAAATCAATTCTTTTCCCGTTAATGATCGCTTGATCACTGAAATTAAAGTAAGAGCTATTTTTTCTTAGCCGCCTTGGGATCAACTTTAGGATCTTCCAGGATTTTGGAAACGACACCCGCACCGATGGTTCGTCCACCTTCACGGATAGCAAAACGCATTCCCTGTTCGATCGCGATCGCGTTGATTAGTTCAACCGTCATTTTGATGCGATCGCCAGGCATAACCATTTCTACCGCGCTTCCATCATCTGCCGTGTAGCTCTGGATGGTTCCCGTTACATCGGTTGTCCGCACATAAAATTGGGGACGATAGTTAGCAAAGAAAGGGGTATGACGACCACCTTCTTCTTTTTTGAGGACGTAAACTTCGCCTTCAAAACGAGTATGAGGGGTGATAGAACCGGGTTTTGCAATAACCATACCCCGTTCAATATCTTCTTTTTGGATACCCCGTAGGAGCAGACCCGCGTTATCGCCCGCCATCCCTTCTTCTAAGGATTTTTGGAACATTTCGATTCCCGTAACAGTGGTGCTACGAGTATTCTTAATGCCGACCAATTCAACGTTTTCGCCGACCTTGATCTTTCCGCGTTCAATCCGACCTGTTGCAACGGTTCCCCGACCAGTGATCGAGAATACGTCTTCAACCGCCATTAAGAAAGGTTTATCCACGTCGCGTACAGGAGTAGGAATAAAATCATCAACCGCCTTCATCAACTCGACGACGGTTTCTTCCCATTTCGCATCACCTTCTAAGGCTTTGAGACCCGAACCCCGAATAACGGGAATATCATCACCAGGGAAATCATAGTCACTCAGAAGTTCTCGAACTTCTAGTTCTACGAGTTCCAATAATTCTTCATCGTCAACCATGTCGGACTTATTCAGGAAAACAACTAGGCTAGGAACCCCGACTTGTTTTGCCAAAAGAATATGTTCACGGGTTTGGGGCATGGGGCCATCTGTCGCCGCAACCACTAAAATGGCTCCATCCATTTGAGCCGCACCCGTGATCATGTTTTTTACATAGTCAGCGTGACCAGGACAATCTACGTGAGCGTAGTGACGACCTTCAGTTTCATACTCAACGTGGGCGGTATTGATGGTGATACCACGAGCCTTTTCTTCAGGCGCGGCATCGATTTCATCAAACTTTTTAGCCTTACCACCACCTCTCTTGGCTAAAACATTAGTGATAGCAGCCGTTAAGGTTGTTTTGCCGTGATCAACGTGACCAATGGTACCGATATTAACGTGGGGCTTTGCCCGTTCAAATTTTGCGCGTGCCATGAATTAATGATTCCTATTTAGTATTCTTCGTTCTTCAGTCATTCAGTATATTAGGGTATCAGTTTTTAGACTTGAAATATCAAGAAAATTTATTGAATTTCATTAACTAAAAACCGACCCTTAATTATGAATCCTGATTAGCTGTTCCCTTTGCTTTTTGCGATGATCGCTTCGGCAACATTACGGGGAATTTCTTCATAATGGCTAAATTCCATTGAGAAGATGCCCCGACCTTGGGTTTTAGACCGAATATCGGTCGCATAGCCAAACATTTCTGCTAGGGGAACTTTAGCAGAAACCTTCGCTAATCCCTGTTCCGTTCCTTGTCCTTCGATTTGACCCCGACGGGAATTCAGATCGCCAATGACGTTACCGATAAAGTCTTCAGGGACTTCAACTTCGACTTTCATCATCGGTTCCAAGAGAACAGGAGTCGCCTTCATGACGGCAGTTTTAATCGCCATCGATCCAGCAATTTTGAAAGCCATTTCGGAGGAATCCACATCGTGGAAAGAACCATCCACCAAAGTCGCTTTAAGATCAATTACAGGATAGCCCGCTAAAATACCATTTTCGCAAGCTTCCTTCATCCCTTGTTCGGAAGGATTGATATATTCCTTGGGAACGGTTCCACCAACGATTTTGGAGACAAAGACAAATCCTGATCCGACCTCACCTGGCTCTAGCTCAATGACCACATGGCCGTATTGACCTTTACCACCACTTTGACGGATAAATTTGCCTTCTGCTCGAACAGGTTTGCGGATAGTTTCTCGGTAGGCAACCTGGGGCGCACCCACATTAGCTTCTACCTTAAACTCCCGCATCATCCGATCCACAAGAATTTCTAGGTGAAGTTCACCCATTCCCGCAATCACGGTTTGATTGGTTTCAGGGTCAACATTAACGCGGAAGGTAGGATCTTCTTCAGAAAGGGCCTGTAAAGCTTTGGAGAGCTTTTCCATGTCCTGTTTCGTCTTGGGTTCGACAGCAACGGAAATGACTGGCTCAGGGATAAACAGAGACTCTAGGATGACGGGAGCCGTATCATCACACAGGGTATCCCCTGTCAAAGTATCTTTGAGTCCCAAAACGGCTCCCAGATCTCCTGCACGAAGTTCATCTACTTCAATGCGATCATCAGCTTTGAGAATGATCAAACGGGAAATCCGCTCTTTTTTATTCTTGGTTGAGTTGAGGACATAACTGCCTTTTTTCAAAATGCCTGAATAAACCCGTACAAAGGTCAAACGACCGTAGGGATCAGACATGATTTTGAAAGCCAGGGCAGACATCGGGACTTCATCATTCGCTTTACGTTCTTCGGTTTCTCCATTGGGCAGTAACCCTTGAATCGCGGGAACCTCTGTCGGAGAAGGAAGATAGTCGATGACGGCATCCAGCATTAACTGCACGCCCTTATTTTTGAAAGCAGAACCACACAGAACTGGCACGATCGCGCCACTAATTGTTCCGACTCGGAGACCATGCTTAATCTCTTCGTTGGTTAATTCTACGCCCTCTAAGTATTTCTCCATGAGAACATCATCACTTTCAGCGACGGCTTCGACCAATTTCACGCGATATTCTTCGACTAAATCTTTTAAGTCTTCGGGAATCGCGGTTTCTTGGATATCTGTACCGAGGTCGTTTTCGTAGAGATAGGCTTTGAGTTCGACTAGGTCGATAATGCCTTTAAAATCACTTTCGCTGCCAATAGGCAGTTGGATGGGGACAGCATTTGCTCTGAGGCGATCGCGCATTTGCTCATAAACTTTATAAAAGTTCGCCCCTGTCCGATCCATTTTATTAATGAAGGTAATTCGAGGAACATGATAGCGATCCGCTTGCCGCCAAACTGTCTCAGATTGGGGCTGAACACCACCAACGGAACAGAAGACAGCAATAACCCCGTCCAATACCCGCATAGAGCGTTCAACTTCAATGGTGAAGTCAACGTGACCAGGAGTGTCAATAATATTAACGCGATGATCTTTCCAACTGGTGCTAATCGCAGCAGCAGTGATCGTAATACCGCGTTCCCGTTCCTGTTCCATCCAGTCGGTAACAGCCGTACCATCGTGGACTTCGCCGATTTTGTGAACGACCCCCGAATAAAAAAGGATTCGTTCCGTTGTTGTTGTCTTGCCCGCATCTATATGCGCGGCGATGCCGATATTACGGACTCGCTCTAGCGGGATCGTACGTGCCACATCTACCTCCTTAGTTCTTGCCCGTCTAGTCTTCGGATAAGTCTTTGTATTGGTTTACACTATTTACAATTCTATACGTTTCTTTGCTAAAAATGTTGACTAAGTAGGCGGATAACCGCCAACATTTTTAGTAGCGATAATGAGCAAAGGCTTTATTCGCGTCTGCCATACGATGAGTTTCTTCCCGTTTCTTAACAGCGGCTCCCGTTTCATTGGCTGCGTCGAGGATTTCGTTGGCTAATTTACTCGCCATTGTTTTTCCACCACGCGCGCGAGAATAATGGATCAACCACCGCAGAGCGAGGGCAGTTCCTCTGGCAGAACGAACTTCCATCGGGACTTGGTAGGTTGCCCCACCGACCCGACGGGCTTTTACTTCTACTAGAGGAGTGAGATTTTTGATGGCTTTTTCAAAAACTTCTAGGGGTTCGTTGCCCGTTTTTGCGCCGACATTTTCCAAGGCATCATAGACAATTCGAGATGCCAGGGATTTTTTTCCGCTTTTCATTACCCGACGGATGGTCATGTTGACGAGGCAACTGTTATAGACCGGGTCGGCGGGAACGGTTCGTTTTTTGATGTTTCCGCGACGAGACATAATTTTCTGATGTTTCCTTTAATAATGGTAATAAGAAGCTCTAATAATCTCCCTGGGTTCTGTTTAGGAAATTTGAGGGAGAGATTCCGCGATCGCGATTGATTTTGCAACAACGACGGGAAGAATTGATGTTAAGGGGATATCTCGATAAATTAAAAAATAAATAGTCGGAAATATCTGATCCTTTCTAATCGCTCTTGGTTCCGTATTTAGAACGGCCTTGCTTACGATTTTTAACACCTGTTGCGTCTAACGTTCCGCGAATGATGTGATATCTCACCCCAGGTAAATCTTTTACCCGTCCGCCTCGGATCAACACGACGGAGTGTTCTTGTAAGTTATGACCAATTCCTGGGATATAAGCGGTAACTTCAAAGCCAGAGGTCAAACGAACCCTAGCTACTTTCCGTAGGGCAGAGTTAGGCTTCTTGGGGGTTGTGGTATAAACCCGCGTACAAACACCCCGACGCTGAGGACACTGCTTTAGTGCGGGGGATTTTGTCTTTTTCTTGATTTTCGAGCGTTCGCTACGAATTAACTGCTGAATGGTGGGCATGGGTTATTTTAGGAAGATTAAAACAAACTCCCAGGTATCAATAAAATCGTTGACAAATTACCATAGTACCGATATTTGAGACGCGATGTCAACTCTTTATGCTAAGAATATATTGATTTTTGCAGAGGACATCTAAATCACGCCGTAGAATGGAGAGCTTAAGGTTGGTCGTTAACTAAGTCTTTTGAATGGTTCTTGTCATTTTCTGGCAGTTTTTCTGTCGATTCAGGTTCGATGACAAGCCACATTCCCGTTTTGGGGTCGCGACGAGTTATAAAAGGGTTTGGTTTCAAGGGCTGACTAGATAGTTTTGCCATATCACTCACGGCGGAAAGAAAACTAATTTTGATGATTTGCTTAATTATAAAGATTATTGTGAAATTATCCGTGATCGATCTCTTGAACTATAGGTGATCTGAGTCACCAAAGACCGCTTTTTGAATAGGCTCAGGGAGTGCTTTTTTCTCACGAGAGAGGGGATTGATACAAACGTGCTTGGTTTTTCCCTGGGCAATTTTTTTGTCAGGAGATTGGCATAAAAAGATTTGGTAATTAATTTCAAAACTATGATTGTTGATTGGATTGGGTATCAATTGAATTTCGATGCGATCGCCGCAAAAGAGGGGTTGAAAAAAATCGATTTCCCCATGCACGATGGGTAAGGCGGTTTCTGTATTCCGAAAAAAAGTTTTGAGATTAATCCCTGATTGAAAAAGGCGATCTTCGTAAGCTTCATGACAAATGGATAATAGGGACGCAAAATAAATAACTCCCGCCGCGTCGGTATCGGCTAAACGAATCGTTCGAGAATAGGTCATTAGCAAGTTTAGGGTTAACTCGTTAAGATTCGGCTTGAAGTTTGGTGATATATTCCTTAAATCGCTCTAAATCTGCTTGGATTGTCGATTCTACTACCCGACCTAAAAATAAATTGTCCATTAATTTTCCTAGCCAGCCAGGAATTGCATAAGCGATCGTTAGGCGAACAGTGCTTTTATTTTGGCTACCATAAAAACGCACTGCACCCCGATTCGGCAAACCATCGACCGATTCCCATTGAATAATTTGACGGGGAGATAATTTAGTAATGCGAGATAGCCAAGTGAATTCCAATCCTTTCGTATCTAGTTTCCAACGAGATAAATCGGGATTTTCTTCTAACACTTTTACCGAGTCAATCCACTTCATCCAACGGGGCATTTGTTCTAGATCTGACCAAAGTTCCCACACTAAATCAATGGGGGCATCGACTTCAATTTGTACGCTATGTTCTAACCAGTTTGCCATTGCTTTGTTGGGGATTTTAAAATTAAGATAATTCTTTAATTGCGGTCACGAAGTGTGCCTACGGCATCGCGCTTTCTAGAATAACTTGAGCGGCTTGTTTGCCTGAAAGGGTTGCGCCTTCCATGCTGTCAATATAGTCCTGTTGGGTATAACTTCCTGCTAAGAAAAAGTTCGCGATCGCGGTTTTTTGGGACGGACGATAGACATCCATGCCAGGAGCCTCTCGATAAAGGGACTGGGCTAATTTGACCACACTATACCAGGTCATGTTTAAATCCCGTGCCGAAGGAAATAATTCTCGAACCTGTGCTAGAACGTGATTGGCAATATCTTCATTTTTTTCCTTAATAAAAGGATCGCCAGGCGTTAAAACCAGTTGCAATAAAGAGCCTTCCCCCTCTCGATAATAGTCGGCGGGACTGGTGAGAGCGAGATCGGCAAAACAGGAAAAATCCGCGTCGGGCGTATAAAGCAAATTATCTAGACCTTCGGCTTTTTCGAGTTGCTTGCGTTTAACGGGATCATGCAATTCCGTGACCCAACCATCAAAGCGTAATTGGACGGTGGCGACAGGAACGGCGGTTAATTGATAAATATTGTCAAAAATGGGCCACTTCCGCCAAGCTTGGGGTAATAGTCGCTGAATTCCTGGGATATCACAGGCGCAAACGTAGGCATCGGCGGTAATGGTTTCTGTATTTTCTCCATCCGCGATCGCGAGTCCTGTTACCTTTGCTTGATCATCTTTTTCAGTGAATAAAATTTCTCGAACCTGGCGACGGGTATGAATTTTTACGCCCCTAGTTTCCAAATAGTTAACAATCGGTTTATGTAAATATTCATCGGGGGAACCTTCCAACATTCTTAAAATAGAGGCTTCGGTTTTAGTGGCAAAGAACTGAAAAATTGTCAACATACATCGTGCTGAAATATTTTCCGTGTCGATAAAACCCAGGGCGTAGGCGATCGGGTCCCACATTTTCCGCAGACTGCCATTGTTGCCACCGTGACTGCGAAACCAATCGGCAAAGCTAATGGAATCGAGTTTGCGAATGGTGGTCATGGCTCCGTCAAAATCCACTAAAGCCCGCACAATGGGACTGGTTCCGAGGGCCAGAGAATTGGCCACTTTATCGCCTGCAGAGAGTTGGGAAGTGGTAAAAAAGGCTTTTAATCCGTTGAAAGGTGCGCCCGTGATAAAACGAAAATCCAGTTCTCCGAGTCTGCCGCCTTTATTGACAAAGGTATGGGTATGTTGCTTGAGTCGTAGCGCATTGCCTGCCCCGACTTTTTCCATTAGGGCAAATAAGTTGTAATAACAGCCAAAAAAGACGTGCAATCCCATTTCGATATGGTTTCCGTCGGGATCTTTCCAACTGCTGACTTTTCCTCCTACAAAGGGACGGGATTCAAAGATTTCAACTTCACATCCTGCATCTACTAAGTCAATAGCAGTTGCCATTCCCGCTAATCCTGCACCAACGATCGCGACTCGCATTCGTCCTATTCCCCAAACATTTATTTACAAATTGTAATATAAAAGCCTACGCGATCGCCGATTTCGAGTCTTTACTTCTGAAAAGGAGCGTTCTCATTAGGTTGCGTTCCTTAACCCTTTGAAAAACGCTAAATTAGGGAAATACCTTTACCCAAATCATAAATTCTGAATTAATGTCCTATTTATCAAGTTTTTGGAAATTTTCCCGCCCTCATACCATTCTTGGGACGAGTTTGAGTGTTTTTGCCCTCTATTTTATTACCCTCGCAACCAACCAAAGCCTTATTACCGTTGATAATTTAAAAGAGCTTTTAGGAGCCTGGACAGCTTGTTTATGCGGAAATATTTACATTGTTGGCTTAAATCAACTCTATGACGTGGAAATTGATCAGGTAAATAAACCTGATTTACCTTTGGCAAGTGGTCAATTTTCTCTCAAACAAGGCCAATGGATTGTTGGTTTAACGGGATTTTTGGCGATTATAATTGCCTCTTTTGTCGGTTTTTGGCTATGGCTGACCGTTGGCATGAGTTTATTGATTGGCACAGCCTATTCCGTTCCACCAATTCGCTTGAAACGTTTTCCTTTGTTGGCGGCATTTTGCATTTTGACAGTGCGGGGAATTATTGTCAATTTAGGTTTATTTTTACAATTTAATGGGGTTTTAACTTTACCCGTATTCATTCCTTCCGTTGTTTGGATACTGACCTTTTTTGTTTTGATCTTCACGATCGCGATCGCGGTTTTTAAAGATGTACCCGATTTGGAAGGGGATAAAAAGTATCAAATTCAGACCTTTACCCTAATTTGGGGGCCATCGGTGATTTTTAATCTGACCCGTTGGGTAATTACGGTTTGTTATTTAGGGATGGCATTAGTCGGAATTTTGGGATTAGGTTTGATTAATGTGCCTTTTTTTGTGGGTTTTCACCTAGTTTTACTCGGTTTATTGTGGTGGCGCAGTCGGGGGATTGATCTGACTCAAAAAAGCGCGATCGCCGATTTTTATCAATTTATTTGGAAGCTATTTTTCTTAGAATATATCCTTTTTCCTTTAGCTTGTTTTCTAACTGTTTAATAAGATGTTCGTAATCTAAACTGCACTAACAGAATTACCTTTATTTTTAAGCTTACGATTCCATTTAATAACTAAACCTCCTTCATTGAGAAGATTATGTAAAACCATTTCTAATTCCTCGACAGATTTAAAAAGACGATGGGCAAGATATTCCTTTGTAGAGTGCCAGACTAATTCAATTAAGTTATAATCTGGACTATAAGGTGGCAAGTACTCTAAATGTATTTTCGGCATTTCTTCTTCTATTTGCTTAATAATTTCTGCTTTTTTATGAAAACTTGCATTGTCCAATATTATAACTATCTGAGGCCCTTTATCTTTGAAGTCTTCTGCCAGATTTCCCGCTTCTACCCATTCTCTAATTGCTTCTGCATAAAAAACTTTCATCACTTCATAGAACGTTTCTGAATTTCCTTTTTTGACAAATTGTACAAATCTTTTTTTGTCTGAATATCTCAACAATCCCATCACATTTACTCGCCCTCTTCTTCTCTCTCCTGCCAGTTTTTTTCTTTTTCCTTTTTTACTCCAACACTTTCTTCTTATCACACGTAAACTGAATCCACTTTCGTCTAAAAACCATATCTGGATTAGCTTGGGATTCTCTTTTGCTATTTTCATATAACCTTCTAGTTTTTCTTTAAATGCTTCTCTCTTTTTATTATCTTGCTTTTCTTCTAAGCTATATTTTGCAAAAATATACGAATATTTATTTTTTTTTAATATATTTCTGATTTGACCACTTGATAGTTTTATTCCTGTCTTTTCTTCTAGATATGTTGACAATCTTGCATTTGTCCAT
>JBEIFD010000046.1:0-11562 GCA_040382535.1 Merismopediaceae cyanobacterium | reverse complement strand
CAAACCCTACGATATTGTCATTGATGGAACCGATAATTTTCCCACTCGTTATCTGACCAATGATGCCTGCGTCTTGCTAGATAAACCCAATATCTATGGGTCAATCTTCCGCTTTGAAGGCCAAGCAACGGTCTTTAATTATCAAGGCGGCCCCAACTATCGCGATTTATATCCCGAACCACCCCCACCAGGCATGGTTCCCTCCTGTGCAGAAGGTGGCGTTTTGGGCGTATTACCTGGCATTATTGGCACAATTCAAGCAACGGAAGCCATTAAGATCATTTTAGGTGCGCCTAATACCCTCAGTGGTCGTTTATTACTGTTTAACGCCTGGGATATGAAATTTAGGGAGCTAAAACTGCGTCCCAATCCTGAGCGTCCTGTGATCAAAGAACTGATTGATTACGAACAATTTTGTGGTATTCCCCAGGCAAAAGCGGCAGAGGAAGCCGAAAAATCAGCAATGCAAGAAATGACGGTATCGGAATTAAAAACCTTAATGGACAATGGCCCCCAAGACTTTGTTCTGATTGATGTCCGTAATCCTAATGAATACGAAATTGCTCGCATTCCAGGCTCGGTGCTGATTCCCCTTCCTGATATTGAAGAGGGTAAAGGCATTGAACAAGTCCGTGAACTGCTAAATGGCCATCGTTTGATTGCCCATTGTAAGTTAGGCGGGCGATCGGCTAAAGCGTTGGGAATTCTCAAAGAAGCGGGAATTGAGGGAATTAATGTCAAAGGCGGCATTACGGCCTGGAGTCAAGAAGTTGATGACCGCGTTCCCCAGTATTAATCCAGTAGAAATCACTTTTTTGATGTAATTTAGAAGCACGGAGGGGATACATCTTGATCTTCCGTGCGTCTTTTGTTTAAAATCCGATTGATCCAACCGTTCTCCATTTTTTGAAGAGTCCCCCATGATGAAGCCCGAAATTTTTCAGTCTTGTTTGCGTAAAATTGCCTTTTTTTCCTTGCCCGTTGGCCTAATGCTCTTGAGTTTACCCATGCCCAATGCGAACGCGAGTCGTTGGAATCAATTTGATGTTTGTGTTGGCCAATTAAAAAATAGTGGTGTTGCGGCAGATAAAGCGGGGACAGCTTGTTCAGGAGCTTTAATTCCCAAAGAATTATCCGAATGTGTGGCCATTGTTCGAGGAAATTCTCCCATTGATGCGGATAATGCGCTACAAGGCTGTTATCAAGTCCGACGACCCATTGACTTAGGGAATTGTGTGGCAGATATTCAACGCGCGACCCTGGGGGGCTATACGGGAGACAAAACGACCACTGGAACAACAACGGATTCTCCTTCTCTTGCGGCGTTAAATTCCTGCCGTAAAAGTTTATTACCAGGCAGACATTCAGAATGTGTGATTGCCCTCAGTCGAGATACGGCGACCTATACCCCGATTAAGGCAATGGATACTTGTCTTGCGGCGGAAGATTTTCCCAAGGATCTTTTTCCTGCCTATGTTCAACAGCCTGTTCAGTAGGGAATATGGAATTAAAAATTGGCTGGTTATATCCAACCTTGATGAGTACCTACGGCGATCGCGGTAACGTGATTTGTATTCAACGTCGCGCCCAGTGGCGGGGGATCACCGTAGAAATCGTTTCCCTGGATCAACAGAGTTCGGCGATCGATTTTCGTCATGTCGATATTGTGGCGGGGGGCGGTGCCCAGGATCGTCAACAGGAAATTGTCATGCGAGATCTCCAAGGCGAAAAAGCGGCGGTCTTGAAAGCTCAATTGGAAGAAGGAACGCCTGGGGTCTTTACCTGTGGTTCTCCCCAATTACTCGGTCATTACTACGAACCCGCTTTTGGTCAACGGATTGACGGTTTAGGATTATTGGATTTAGTCAGCAAGCATCCTGGCCCCGATGCTAAACGCTGTATTGGCAATGTGGTTTTTGAAATTACTGCCGAACCTTTGGCTTCTGATCTTAAAAAAATCTTAGGGGAACCGCCCATTGTTATTGGGTTTGAAAATCATGGGGGACGTACCTATTTGGATAGTGTGTCTCCCTTGGGCAAGGTGCAAAAGGGCTACGGTAACAACGGCGAAGATGGCTATGAAGGCGCATTTTATCGAAACGCGATCGCGACCTATTCTCATGGGCCATTGTTACCGAAAAATCCCTTTTTAGCGGATTGGTTGATTAAAACGGCCCTAGAGCGTAAATACCAAACGGAAGTTAATTTAACTTTCTTGGACGATACGTTGGCCAAGCAAGCTAGAGCCGCTATGTTAAAACGATTAGAATAGATCTAATTCCTCTCACGCCCCTAGTCCTTATGAATGAAAATCGTTTACGCATCTGCATTTTAGGAGGAGGTTTTGGGGGATTATATACGGCCCTCCGCCTCAGTCAATTGCCTTGGGAAACGAGTCAGGCTCCCGAAATTATTCTCATTGACCAACAGGATCGTTTTCTGTTCGCGCCCTTTCTCTACGAATTGGTGACGGGGGAAATGCAAACCTGGGAAATCGCGCCGCCCTTTGAGGAATTACTCGCAGAAACAGGGGTTCGCTTTCATCAGGGAAAAGTCACCGCGATCGCCCTAGAAGAAAAACAAGTACACCTAAAGTCATCGGTTAATCTGGGTTACGACAAACTCGTGATTGCAATGGGCGGCAAAACCTCCTTACCAACGCTGCCAGGGGTGAGTGATTATGCCCTACCTTTTCGGACGTTACAGGATGCTTATCGACTCAAGGAACGCTTAAGACTTTTGGAACAATCTCCCGCCGAAAAAATTCGCATTGCGATCGTCGGGGGCGGTTATAGCGGGGTCGAGTTGGCTTGTAAATTAGGCGATCGCCTGGGAGAACGGGGCAGACTGCGACTGATAGAACGAGGTGATAGTATTTTAAAACTTTCGCCTGAATATAACCGCAAAACGGCTCAGGATGCCCTAGCAGAGCGGAGGATTTGGCTAGATCTGGAAACCGATATTACCGATATCACTTCGGATAGTTTAAGTCTGCGCTATAAAGGGCAAATTGATACCATTCCCGTTGATATTGTCCTCTGGACGGTGGGAAATGACGTTTCTGACCTTATTCGAGATTTACCCCTTCCCCATGACAAAAACGGACTACTGGAAACCAATCATTTTCTCCAGGTGATCGACCATCCCGATATCTATGCTCTGGGGGATGTGGCTGCCTGTGAGGATGCAACGGGTCAACACTTACCCGCAACGGCCCAGGTCGCTTTTCAACAATCGGATTATTGTGCCTGGAATATTTGGGCGGGGGAAACAAATCGACCGCCGTTACCTTTCCGTTATCAAGCGTTAGGAGAAATGTTAACCCTCGGTATTGATAATGCAACGATCAATGGGTTGGGAATTAAGTTAAATGGAACTCCCGCCGCGATCGCAAGACGATTAATTTATCTCTATCGTTTACCAACTTGGCAACATCAATTAACCGTTGGTTTTAATTGGTTAACACAACCTTTATTAGAACTTTTTAAAGCATAGGATGGATTGAGATTAGAAAAATAGCATGACGCGATCGCTGTGCTAAATTAGAAGATGAAAGGCAATCGTATTTTTGATATGAATTGTTAGTATATTTATCTAGATCACTTTTCAATAAAATTCCAATTTATCTTTGACTTATGCAAGACGATCATGAAGACATTGTCCTTAAACAAAGCTTATATCGAGATTACCTCATTGAAGTCATTGAAGGTGATGGAGACTATTGGTTTCAATGTCGCTCTGTTTATGAAGAAAATGAAGAAAAGGATCGATTGGGTTACGCCGATCCCGAACTTGCTTTTGAAGCAGCGAAAAAATTTGTTGATACCCGAAAAGAAGAATTAACACTTCATGTAGAGTGGCCTTGGAATATACTACCTTTATCTGCTGCGGATGATTATATTGAATATCTTCAGAACCAAATCGGGCCAGGCCATCCACTCTATCAAAGAGAAGTTTTTCCCGCCTGTATTAGGGAAGATAGCCAAGATGTGATTATCCAGTTTGATCTTGACGATGACAAAACCCATGCTATTGTCTATTTTAATGAGAAGCAATTATTTGGGAAGAAAAAAATGCCAAGAGTAGAAATGATAGCTTCTTTTTCTGAACTTAAGGAACGTTTTGAAAAAGATCATCGTGATGCGATGGAGAATATTCAAGAAGAAGAATAGGGGAATCATTCATAACAATGCGAAAATAGTATGGCATAAATTAATTGACTAGTATCAATCAATAATCACTGTATTGTGACATTCTTTTAATTGAATGTAGGGGCTTAGTCTCTAAGTCCTATTTTCTATGGATTTGGTATTTTTTAAATCAAATATCCATCTTCTAATTCAATAATACGGTCTGCCACGTCTAAAATACGGTTATCGTGGGTGACAATCAAAATAGTTGAACCTTGCTCCTTTGCCAAGCGTTGCATAATATCCACTACATCATGGCCCGATTTACTATCCAAAGAAGCCGTCGGTTCATCCGCTAAAATCATTTTAGGGTGACTGACTAAAGCACGGGCGATCGCGACCCGTTGTTTTTGACCGCCCGATAAATTGTGGGGATAATAATCTAAATGGTCTCCTAATCCGACCGCATTTAACATGGCGATCGCGCGTTCCTTGGCTTGTGAAGTAGAGTATTCGGGATGTAATTCGATAGACATCTGCACATTTTGCCGTGCTGTTAGACATTCCAAGAGATTATGAGCTTGGAAAATATAACCGATAAAACGACGAATTTTAACCAACTCGCGTTTTTTTGCTCCCATCATTTCTTTCCCAAACACCTGTAAACTTCCCGATTGGGCTGACCGTAAGGCTCCCATGAGGGTTAATAAAGTGGTTTTTCCCGAACCCGATGGCCCCTTGAGAATAACAACTTCTCCCTTATGTAAGGTCAAATTAATATCAAATAAAATTTGTTTTTTGAGTGCGCCTTCTCCATAGAAATGATTGAGATCCCTAATCGCAACCATGACATTTTCTAGGTTTTCTTCGTCATTGGTATCAGCATTAGAAAATAGCATTTGCATCAAGGATTCCTCCCTTAAAAAATATCCGCAGGATCGGCTGATCGTAATTTACCAACGGCGATCGCCCCCGAACGAGTACACATCAGCATCGTCAACAGTAAAATCATGATCGCTCTCGTAAAGGTCATTAAAATGGGTAAACCCGTTGCTTTGGCGGTATTCGCATAGAAAAATAGAGAAAACCCTAAACTGGGAATAAAACCAATCACCGCTAACAATAATGCTTCTTGAAAAACCACCATCAATAAATAATTATCCCCATAACCCATCGCCTTTAAAGTCGCATATTCGGGTAAATGATCCACCACATCCGTATAGAGAATCTGGTAAACAATGATCGTTCCGACGACAAAGCCCATCACCGTTCCCAAGCCAAAGACAAAACCAATAGTCGTCCGTTTTTGCCAATAATTTTTTTCGTGTTCAATCAAGCCTTCTTTGGTAAAAATTTGGATGTCTTTTGACGACAATTTATCTTTGATTTTTTTTAAAGTAACGTCTAAATTAGCATTCGGTTCTAACTGAATCACACCGACATCAATTAACCCCTTAGTACGAGTCGGAAAGATCCGAAAAAAATTGAGGTCACTGCTGACAACGGTTCCATCTGCTCCGAAAGATGCACCTAAAGAAAATAATCCCCCTACCGTAATTTGTCGATTGGCAACTTCAGTTTTAACAACTTTTCCTGCTTCAAAATCCTGTTTAATGGGGCCAAATTCTCCCCTAGAACGTTCATCAAATAACACCACATCGGGTTGTTTAATGAGGGGTAAAGTTTCTTCCATTCCAGGTAAGGTAAACAGATTGTTAACAGGATTGACTCCTACCACAAAAATTCGCCTATTTCCCTTGGTAATGGGATTTTTCCAGTCAGTAACATTGATATAAATCGGGCTGACATTTTTAACGCCTTCAACTCCCATCACTTCGTATAAACGCCGAGATGAAAAACTTTTTCCCCCGACTAGACTATCGGTTTGGGAATGCAGAATAAAAATATCTCCCTGTAAACTTTTGTGTAACCTGACTGAACTATCAAACAGGGCATTTTTAAAACCCAATTGCATAAACATCAAAATATCCGCAAAGGCTATTCCCGCGATCGCCACCGCTAGGCGCATTTTTTCGTGGGTCAGTTGGAGCCAGGACAGGGGAATTTTCATCTCAATATTTTTAGCGTAGCAAGATCATTTTAGTCAGGAAGAATTTTCACTAAAACCTTAGCGTAGGTTAATCCTTGGACTTTTTTACTCGATTCGGGACGCAGTAGGATTTTGACTTCCACCACACGGGCATCAATATCGGCGGATGGATCGGTTCCTAACACATCTTTTTTGCCAATTTTGAGACCAATTACCCTGACCTGTCCCTCTAATTCATCAGGGAAACTGCCGTTTTCACTCTTAACCAGAGCGGGTTGTCCTGGCTTAATATTCCGAATATCACTTTCATAAACTTCGGCTACCACCATCATTTGTTGAGTTCTGCCAATGTCCGCAATACCGTCTGCATCGGTGACTTTTTCTCCTGGTCGGGCATAAATTTTCAAAACTTGCCCATCAATGGGAGATTTGACTAAGCTAGTTTCTAGATCAGTTTTGGCTTGATTGAATTCTGCTAAGGCTAAATTCAGTTCAGATGAAGACTTGAGGACATCAACGTTACGCACTTCCGACACTTTAAAAAGATTGGCTTGGGCCTCTTTTGCTTGTTGATAAAGGGTTTCTGCGTCCTTTTGCGTAATGGCTTTTTGCTGTTGAATTTGTTCTTCTAGGGTGGCTTCCGTTTTCATTAAACGGGCTTGGGCTTCCTGTAGGCGTTGTTTGGCCGTTGCCACGTTCAGTCCTCGTTGTTCTAAATCCGCCAGGGCGATCGCGCCTTCTTCTGCCAAAATCCGATAACGTCGATAATCATTGGCCGCTTGCCTGAGTTCTGCTTCTAGGCGATCAATAGTGGCCTGTTGTTCAATTTTTTCCCACTGTAACTGTTTGCCCAAGGTATTAACCGAAGCCTCATTCACCGTTATTTTTCGTCTAAATTCTGACTGAGCGCGATTCACTTCTGCCTTTTGGGCCTCAATTTCTCCAATTTTTGCCCCCGCCTTCACCACCGATAAATTAGCCCTAGCCACCTTCACAGATTCCCTCGCCGCTAGTAGAGCCGCCACCTTGCGGTCATAATCATCCATAATCGCGATCACTTCCCCCGCCTTCACTTTCGCCCCTTCGGGAACCAAGATCCGTGAAATCTTTGCTCCCCCCATTGTTGGAGTTGCCGCGAGTTTAATAACTTCGCCGACGGGTTCAATTCTACCGAGAGCCGAAACCACTTCTGGTTCTTTCTCTGAGAGAGTCGGAGCAGTGGACGGGGTTGACTCTGATGCACCCGTTTTGCTACTTTTTAATCCATAAACAATAGTTCCCGCCGTGATCAATAGACCCAAGACAAGGGCCGTCATGATCCAACGAAAACTGGAGTCGGGGAGAGCAGGTTTAGGAGATTTCAAAGATTCCCCCCTAGAGCTGGGTAAAGGGAAACTGGATTCTGGGAGAGCAGTTTTGGAAGATTTTAAGGATTGACCCATAAATTTGGGAAAAGATACTAAGTTGTACCTTTCGATGAATTGAAGGACGATAAAGTTCCGGGTAATTGAGGTTTTTAAGACTTATTGTAGATTTTTTGAGAAAATTTTTGTTTTTTAGCCCAAAAATTCAGAAGAACAAGGCAGTTCAACTCACGCTGGAACTTTAAGCTTCAATTATAACGTAACGTTTCGTAAACAGAAGTGGACAGTTGGGCAATAAATTTGTTTCAGGAAGGAATATCAAACAAAACTTGGGTCATGTAGCGTTCTGCCCAGGTTTCGCCAAAGGCTTTTTCGAGAACTCGCCGAGTTTTGTCATTTTGCTGTTGTTTGGTGCAGTAGTATTGTTGCCCTGCTAGGTGTTCGGCCTGTTGCTGTTCCGCAAGAAGAGGGGATTGAATCGAAATTTGACAATGAATTCGTAAAAAATCGTTGACTCGTTTGATAAATTCTTCTTCTTCCTGGGCATCACTGGGACGGATAAATAAGCAATATTCAGAGAAAATATCGCCCCATTCAGGTAATTCACGGGCTTGAGAAAATTCAAACTGAGTTAGTTCGGATAAAGCCTGACGATAGGATTCAGGTAAAATTCTCTCTGAATTGGTCGGTGATAAATCGGCGATCGCGGCACTAATAGCTCCCCGACCTGAAACAATATCACAGCCAAACATGGGCAACCCGTATTCAGAATTGGGAAACATCACACAATGGAGAATATCGAGATTACTGCCCACTTTAGCCAATTCCATGTGCATTTTACGAAACTGGGAGGTTTGATAACAACGATTTTCAATGATTAATTTTTCCCCTTCTAGGCGACCCTCGATATAACCCAAATCCTCTGGTAATTCGTAGGGAGATAACTCCAGATGTTCGTGCCAATTGGCCAAAATGCGATCGGCTAATTGATGAATCAAGGGATGAAGTTGTTCACTGAGACGCGGAGAAGCGGTTTCTAAGATCATGGAGGAATTCAAATTAAAAATTACATAAAATTAATTCATTGTCTTAAATCATTAAATCTTTTTAAGGAACGACAAGGAGTTAAACTTACAATTGTTAACGCAAACTGATTTAACTCAGGTTAGCCGACCGATGTTCTCTATTGAACGCCTTCTTCTTCCTGTAACTCTAGGCAATAACCCGCTCCATAAACGGTTTTGATATAGCGGGGACGACGGGGTTCGGGTTCTAATTTTGTTCTGAGATGGCGGATATGCACCCGTATCGTTTCAATATCATCATCGGGTTCGTAGCCCCAGACCTCTTTGAGAATGGCACTGGGAGAAACGGTTTGCCCATGACGCTGTAAAAGACAATGCAATAATTCAAACTCTAAATGGGTTAATTTGATTTTTTTACCAAACCAAATGATTTCAAATCTTTCAGGAATGAGAGTAAGCGGGCCTTGACTAAGAATTTCTGAATGTTTTGCAGCCTGGGGAATGCGGTCTGTCCGTCTCAACAAAGCCCTAACTCTCAACAACATTTCTTCCACATCAAAGGGCTTGGTTAAATAATCGTCTGCTCCTGCATTAAACCCTTCTACTTTGTCTTGAATTTGGCCGAGGGCAGTCAGCATCAAGACGGGAATATCGGCAGTCCTCGCATCTCGGCGCAAGCGTTGGCAAACGGTAAATCCGTCCACCTTGGGAAGCATCAGATCCAACATGATTAGGTCGGGGGGGGATTGGGGAGCGAGAGCTTGGCCTTTAATTCCGTCTTCTGCTTGATTTACGTCATAACCAGCCATTTCCAAGTTAATGGAGACAAGTTCAGAGATTGTAGGGTCGTCGTCAATTACGAGTATTCGCGGCATCACTAAAGAGAAATAATTGTTTGGGATTGCGAGATTTTACTGAAAATAGGACTCAAAAAAAAATTTATGATCATTAGGATCATCTCAGTTTTTGGACGCGATCGCCTATCTTTTACTGAAAAAAAAATCCAGATCCAGTAATTGATTGAAATTTTTAAGCCCGCGATCGCCGATTTTGGGATTATTTTCCCTGATCTACTTTACCGAAAACACGCAAAATAATACATCATAAGAAACTTTGATCAATATATTTGATCAATATATTTTATCTCTTTCTTAGGATCAATGGCTTGGAAATATTCCCCGCGATTTTAGTTTGAATTTTATTCAACCAGACTCAAGGTGACTTCCCGATTTGTCGCGACGTGAATCATGCTATTTTCAGGAAAAGCTTGCCAATTCCCTTGAAATAGAGGTTCCGAAGCAACAATCACCGCATCAGAATAGCGAGAATCATTTTCTAGCCAATAGAGACTAGGCACGGGTTTCCGATTAGCATAACGAGAAGCAATTAATTGTTTTCCATCACTAATGATAATATTTGCTGAAAAGTAAGTGTGCATTGATTTTGCTAATTGAGTTAATTTAATGAGGGTATTTTTTAAAGCAGTTACGAGAGAAATATCTGGATTGCTTTGTAACTCATTAATCAGGAGGGCAAAAATATGTTCAGAATCCGTTGTTCCGTGAATGAATTGATAGCTTTCATCACTTAATAAATTACGAATCGGACGATAAAGGGTTTTCCGAAAATGGTTAATAAATCCGTTATGAATAAATAATAATTTTTCCTGGGTAAAAGGTTGACAATTACTTAAATCGACAGCCAGGGGCGGTGTCGCACTCCGAACATAACTGAGAATACAATCCGATTCGGCATAACGACTGAGATGGGGCAGGTTAATATCGCTCCAAATAGGTAAAATATTTTTATAAAGATAGGGAGCAACTTCTTTTTTTGCGTCATACCAACCGACTCCAAACCCGTCTGCATTTAAAACCCCCGCCGTCATTTCCTGGGGTTGATAACTCTGGACAATCAAGGAATGTTCTGGTTTATATAATAAGTCTTCTAATTGAACTGTTTTTCCTAAATATCCTAACAAGCGACACATAAGCAGTGTTTTTATATAGCGATGGAGTGATTGATTTTTACTTATACAGGCAAGGGGCTTAAGCCCCTTGTTACAAGACTTTCAGCAAAATGATGATGCAATCTAAATTCGTGACAGCTTAGGAAATAATTGTCCATTATCCATTGAAAACCGCGATCGCTGACGGTAATCGGGACTAAGCCTTCGGTAGGGAAGGAATTTCTGCCGTTTTTAAAACACTTCTTTCATTAAAAACCCGAATTAATGTGCCACTTTTCGGTAAATTATTGCGACTGAGTACCATTTCGTTACCCTTAATAAAGCTCAGATTCATCCCTTCCACCAGATCTAAAAAGTTCTTGACGGGAGCTAAATCACAGGTCTTTTTATCGGAGGCAACGGTTTGATACTGGGTCGGGATCATGATTCTTGGATTCAGGGTCAACATCGCTTGTTTGGCTTCTTCGGGAGTATAGGTTTTTGGGCCGCCACCGACGGGAATGAGGGCCAGATCAGGCGTTCCCAACAGAATTTTGGCTTCATCAGAAATCGGAGAAGCCGCCCCTCCCATGTGAACCACCCGAATACCGCCTTGAGTCCAACGCCAGGCGACATTGGTTCCAAAACGATTGCCATTGACGCGATCGTGGGGAGAAGGCACGCCTTGGATTTTCAGTCCATTAATTTCATAAACCCCTGGCTCAAACAACACTTTAGGATTACCAGGTAAACCTTCTGCGGCTCCTTCGTCCCAAAGTTGGCTACTAATTAGCACTAAGTCTGCTTTGACCCTAGGTAAGCGATAACCTGCCGTACAGCCCAACGTCCTAAAGGGATTGACCAAAATTTTCATGCCGCTACCCGAAAAGAGAAAAGCACTATGGCCCAACCATTGCACCGATAGGGATTGATTAGCGGATTGGGCAAGGGTCGCACGGAAGGTGGATGTTCCCATCGTTCCCAGGGTGGCCAGTACACTTGCTCCTGTGTAGCGAATTAAATCTCTTCGTTTCATCGGTTTTTT
>JBEIFD010000045.1:0-11600 GCA_040382535.1 Merismopediaceae cyanobacterium | reverse complement strand
GAATGATCCTATTTTAGGTTTTGCATTAATGAGGAGTAATTATGATACCAGAAGCGCGATCGCGCTTTTTCCAATTGACAACAATAAACTGCCAACCTAACGTAACGGCCACCAGGAAACCTTGTCTCGCGTTGCACTATAAACCTCTTTTAATTCCTCTGGCGCGATCGCGGTGATCCAGTCCCCCGAATCGCCTTTACTGATTTCAATTAAACCCACTTGTTGCATTCCTTTTAATACCTGTTCGACCGTTCTTTGGTTTAACTGACAAGCGCGGGCAATCACATCAACTGGCAGATCAAAACAGTAATTTCCTGAAGAATTCGGTTGATTTCCCAAGGCTCTTTCTTGGTAAATTAAAGCCCGAAATAGGGTTGCAACAGCTTGGGGTGGATAGGTACTGCAATTGAGTAAATGATATTCAAACTTTGCCCTTAATTCAAACAACATTCGGTAATGTTCCCGAAAAATCTCACTATCTTCATAAATTTTTTGGATAATATGCCAATCAATTTTAATAACATGGGTCGTCTTATAGGTTTCCACTAAACAGGGAAAGGCTTTACTCGCCAAACCATAACCAAAGGGCAAACTCCGCATCCCAAAACAACTACCCGCGTAGGTAATGGCAATAATTCGATCCAGGGGGGTACTGCGAGTGATCACAAAACCTTCATCTAGGACGACATAGAGGACATCCAAAGATTGCTCAGGCAAAAATGCTGTATAGAGAGGACGGTTAGAAAAGAGCTTTTCGATTTTCAAGTCCTGGGGGGATAGATAATTTTCTAGCCAATTTACGTCCAATCCTCGGAACAGATAATTTTTTTCAATGAGTTCGGGAAGCGTGGCGCACATTGAAGATGCACTTGGGGCGATCGCGTTTTCTGGGGTCTGTTTTGCCATGTCTAAATTCCTTAAAACCCTTAGAAATGAAGGTTTATTGCGCCAAGAGGCTGCCAAATTGATCATGACACAAAACTGAGATCGTTTGTACTCAAACTACCCCCGCATCTTAAATGTATTGCAATTCATTTTTGCCTGTGGTAGTATTGTAAGGCAGCACAAATATGTTTCGATTAAGGATAGAGGATCATAATGGTTAAGTCTTTGCGTTTCTTTGGAGTTCTGGCGATCGCGGCGGTAGTCTGCGGGAGTCTAAGTTCCTGTTCTCCAACAACAGAGAAAACCCAGACGGAAAATCCTCAAGCAAACACTGATTCCAAACAGGACGCGAATCTTACCCTGGTTTCCTATGCGGTCACTCGCAATGCCTACGAAAAAATCATTCCCCTCTTTGCCAAGCAATGGAAAGAAAAAACGGGCCAAACGGTGACTTTTAAACAGAGTTACGGCGGATCGGGTTCTCAAACTCGTGCCGTGATCGATGGCTTAGAAGCCGATGTGGTGGCCTTGGCTCTCAGTTCCGATGTGCAGAAAATCGAAAAAGCGGGCTTAATTGAGCCAGGCTGGGAAAAAGAAGCTCCTAACGATAGCATTGTCACTAAATCCGTCATCGCGATCGTTTCCCGTGATCCTGCCCTGAAAATCACAAAATGGTCTGAGTTAGCCGATAAAAAATTGAAAGTGATTACCGCTAACCCCAAAACCTCTGGAGGCGCGAGATGGAATTTCCTAGGTCTGTGGGGATCGGTCACTCAAGCAGGAGGAACCCCCGCCCAGGCACAAGAGTTTGTCCAGAAAATATATCAAAATGTCCCTGTTTTGCCCAAGGATGCGCGGGAAGCCACTGATGCTTTTTATAAACAAGGTCAGGGGGATGTCTTATTAAATTACGAAAATGAAGTTATTTTAGCCAAACAAAAAGGGGAAACTTTACCCTATTCTATTCCGACCAATGAGAATATTTCTATTGACGCACCCGTTACGGTTGTGGATAGTAATGTCGATAAAAATGGGACTCGTAAAGTGGCCGAAGCATTTGTGCAATTTCTTTATACCCCCGAAGCCCAAAAAGCTTTTGCTGAATCAGGTTTTCGTCCCGTCAATGAAGCAGTTGCCAAAGAATTTACATCTCAATATCCAGTGATTAAAAAACTATTTACAGTCAATGATTTTGGGGGCTGGAAAAAGGTACAGACTGAATTTTTTGATGACGGAGCAATTTTTGATCAAATTCTTGCGAAAGTTGGTAAGTCCAAAAGCTAAAACGATTAACTAAATGAGAGAAATATCTTTCTAAACTAAACCCAATTTATTGACAACTGTTAATTTTTTAAATTCTATTATCGGAGGAGATCATTATGTCTCAAGCTCATGTTTTAAATTTAGATGAATCGGGGCGCGATCGCCTAGCCCAGACCCAAATCAGAATCAAAATTCCCAAAAAACATCACAATGAACCCATTATTTTTCAACTCGCCTCCCGTCATCAGTTAGAAGTCAATATTCAAGCGGCCATTCTGGGGGCAAATGCCGAAGGAAGCGGTTGGTTTGATTTATTGTTAAAAGGATCTTCCGACTCTATTGATCATGCCCTGGTTTATTTATCTGAATTAGATGTTGAAATCCTGAATCGCGATCGCCAAGAAATTGACGGTTGGTGAATTAAAGTCCCCCTTCCCAAGGGGGATTTAGGGGGCTAAAAATATTTCTAAGAAACTTTATTCAAGACAAAAATAATGAGCAATACAGTCAATTATTCTCCTCAAATTGTAAATAAAAATCAAAATACACTTTGGTCAAGAATTTCTATCCCCTGGACAGTTACCGTCGTCTATCTCTTATTTGTTTTGATTCTTCCCATCGCAGCTCTTACAACCAAATCCTTAACTCTCGGTTGGGGAAAATTCTGGGAAGTTGCCAGTTCTCCTATCGCCATTTCTGCCTATAACGTAACTTTTTTAACCTCTCTCGCCGCAGGGTTAATCAATGGAGTACTAGGTAGCCTCATTGCTTGGGTTTTAGTCCGCTATGAGTTTCCTTTCAAAAAAGTTGTGGATGCCGCCGTCGATATTCCCTTTGCTCTGCCGACTTCGGTGGCAGGTTTAGTTTTAGCAACGGTTTATAGCGAAAAAGGCTGGATTGGTCAATTATTTGTCCCCTTTGGTATCAAGATTGCTTTCACTCGTTGGGGAGTTTTTGTGGCGATGCTTTTTATCTCTTTGCCCTTTGTGGTGAGGACATTGCAACCCGTTTTACAGGAATTAGAAGACGAAACTGAAGAGGCGGCTTGGTCATTAGGAGCAACGGCATTTCAAACCTTTTGGCGTGTCATTTTTCCTCCCTTAATTCCCCCAATTTTAACGGGAGTTGCGTTAGGGTTTTCAAGAGCCGTTGGAGAATTCGGTTCTGTCGTTTTAGTCGCTTCTAATATTCCGTTTAAAGATTTAATTGCTCCTGTTTTAGTATTTCAGCGTTTAGAAGAATATGACTATGAAGGAGCGACTGTTATTGGAGCTGTCTTGCTTTTATTTTCCCTTATTCTTTTATTAATTATTAATCTCTTGCAACAGTGGGGCCGCCGTTATGCTACTGAGTAAATTTTCTAAGACCTGGTTAATCACGATCGCCTTAATTTATCTCGCGTTAATCATTTTAATTCCCACTGTCACAGTATTTTACGAAGCATTTCATAAAGGAATAGAGCCTTTTTTGACTTCTGTTCAATCCTCTGATTTCCTTGCGGCGGTTCAGTTAACAGTCATTATCGCACTAATCACCGTTCCTTTGAATACCGTTTTTGGACTCTGTGCCGCTTGGGTACTAGCTCGCAATCAATTTCCTGGTCGCGCTTTATTTATGAGTGTGGTTGACTTACCCTTTTCCATTTCTCCCGTTGTTGCAGGCCTAATGATCGTTCTTCTCTATGGACAAAAAGGTTGGATTGGGAGTTGGTTTCATGCAAAAGATATTCAACTGATTTTCGCGTTACCTGGCATGGTTTTGGCGACTATTTTTGTTACTCTTCCCTTTGTCGCACGCGAAGTCATTCCCGTATTAGAAGAAATGGGAACCGATCAGGAAGAAGCGGCTCGGACATTGGGCGCGAAAGATTGGCAAATTTTCTGGCGAATTACTTTACCCAATATTCGTTGGGGTTTATTGTATGGGGTTTTGTTAACCAATGCGAGAGCGATGGGAGAATTTGGTGCGGTATCCGTTGTTTCTGGGAGTATAATTGGACAGACAGCAACTTTACCTATTTTCGTTGAACAGGAATATAAAAACTACCAAACTGAAGCGGCTTTTAGCGCGGCAGTCATTCTCGCTTTATTAGCGGCAGTTACATTAGTTGTTAAAGAAATTCTAGAACGATATACAGGTAGAAAAGGACATTGATTTTTATTTTTGATTTACTAAAAAATTATGGGTATTATTGTTAACAACGTCTTCAAAAATTTTGGTAGCTTTCAGGCACTAGAAAATATTAATTTAGAGGTTAAGAAGAACACATTAGTCGCCTTACTGGGCCCTTCAGGTTCAGGAAAATCGACGCTTTTAAGAGCGATCGCGGGATTGGAACCGCCTGATCAAGGCAGTATTCTGATTAATGGACAGGATGCCACCCACGTTGATATTCGCAAACGCAATATCGGTTTTGTGTTTCAACATTACGCCCTATTTAAACATTTAACTATTCGTAAAAATATCGCCTTTGGCCTAGAAATTCGTAAAACCCCTACTAAGCAAATTAAACAACGAGTCGAAGAACTTTTAGAGCTTATTCAACTCAAAGGACTTGGCGATCGCTATCCTTCCCAACTTTCTGGTGGGCAACGTCAACGGGTGGCGTTAGCTAGAGCATTGGCCGTACAACCCCAAGTTTTGCTGTTAGATGAACCCTTTGGAGCATTGGATGCAAAAGTCAGAAAAGAATTAAGAGATTGGTTACGAAATTTACACGATGAAGTTCATTTAACCAGTATTTTTGTAACCCATGATCAGGAAGAAGCGATGGGAGTAGCCGATGAAATTGTGGTGATGAATAATGGCAAAATCGAACAAATTGGCACACCAGCCCAAATTTATGATCATCCCGCCACACCCTTTGTGATGAGCTTTATTGGGGAAGTGAATGTGTTACCGAGTTCGGCTCCTTTATTTCAAAATAATAGTCAGGATGTTATCAAAACAAACGGTTATCATGCGTCCTATGCCGCCTTTGTGCGTCCTCACGATTTAGCCGTGCAAACCGAAAGCGATGAAGTCACCAGTCAGGCAGTTATTAAGCGGATTACCCATTTAGGTTGGGAAATTCAGGTAGAATTAATCTTACCCGATGAGCAATCTGTCGTGGCCCATTTAAGTCGTGAACAATTTGCTGAATTGGATTTACACATTAATCAAACGGTATTTATTAAACCTCGTCAAACAAAATTTTTCTCTGAAAGCAGTGGATTTCTCAATTTTGCGATTTAGGATTATTCTTTAGGTTTAAAATCTGTAAACTGTCTAAGATTTATTTTATACCGTTCAAGGGCGAACGCAATTCGCCCCTACATTAGGTTTTGAGATATTCGTAGGGGCTCAAGGCTTGCGCCCAAATTTAACTTATTAGCAATGCACTTACACGAAGTATTATGAAATATCAGGTAATTCGTAATGAAAAATATGATTTTACAGGACAATCTTATAGTGCAGTTTATCCCAATTTACATAAATATCCCGCCACAATGTTACCTCAAATTGGCATTGAGATATTAAAAGAATTAAATATTTCAACAGGTAAATTACTTGATCCCTATTGCGGTTCAGGATCATCTTTTGCTAGTGGCTTAGAATGTGGAATCACTGAAATTTTTGGTTTTGATATTAATCCCCTAGCAGTTTTAATTTCTAGAGCTAAATACACTAAGCTTTCTCTCGAAAAAATTACGGATATTAAAATTCAATTGCGTAATCAAGTTTTTGAATTTATCAAGAATGAAGCAAATCTTAAAAAATTAACCTTACCGAAAGTCACCAATATTAACTTTTGGTTTTCCCAGGAAGTCTTACAAAATCTCAATGTGATTAAGCATTTTCTGGATCAAATCGAAGATGAAAAGATTAAACGCTTGTTTCTAGTTCCCTTTTCTGAAACCGTTCGAGAATGTTCCTACACCAGAAACAATGAATTTAAACTCTATAAAATGAAATCCGAGGCAATTTTAAACTTTAATCCTGATGTTTTTGGGGTTTATTTTAAAAAAGTCAATGACGCGATCGCGATTTATGAAAATTTCTATTATCCCAAACTGAATAATATTAAAATTGATATTCAATATTCAAAATTTGAACCCTCTAAAAATACCTTTGATGTTGTATTAACTAGCCCACCTTACGGAGACAGTCGAACAACGGTCGCCTACGGACAATTTTCAACCTTATCCAATGAATGGGCGGGAATTGATTACGCGAGAAAAATTGATGGAATGTTAATGGGAGGAGTGAAATCAAAGGAACTATTTCTAGAAGGAATGATCGCGGATTATATTACTGAAATTAATCAAGAAAATAATAAAAGAGCCTTGGAAGTATCCGCTTTTTATGAAGATTTAGGACGCTCTATTGATAGGATTGCTCAAAGTATTAATCTAGGCGGAAAAAGTATTTATGTGGTGGGCAATAGAACGGTTAAAAAGATTCAACTTCCGACCGATCAATTTATCGTGGAACGTTTTGAAAAAAATGCCTGTAAACATCTAGTCACCTACAAAAGAGCCTTAAGTAGTAAAGCGATGCCTTCTAAAAATTCACCCAGTAATGAAGCAGGAAATACGGTGAATACCATGCTCTATGAATATATTATTATTAGCGAAAAAAATTGTTAATAAATTTAGCGAAAAGGGCGGACGCAATTCGCCCCTACTGACCATCGCTTTAAGTTCTCGTAGGGGCGCAAGGCTTGCGCCCAACTTGCTCAAAAGTAGAAATTTTGATCTTTTTAAATAACCCGTTCATTTCCCCCATCAATGGGTAACTGGGCGGCAGTAGTTTTACTAAATAAAGGGCCACACATCTCGGCGGCGAGTTCGGCTACATCTCGACTGGTAATTTCGACTTTTAGTAAGTTATTGGTTTTGTAATCTTCTATAGTCAAACCGTAATGTTTTGCCCTTGCAGTTAACACTTCTTCTGTCCAAATTCCCGTATCAAATACGGCGTTGGGATGCAAGGTATTCAGTCGGATGCGATCGCGTCCCCATTCCAGAGCCGTTACCCGAATTAATTGATTTAAAGCGGCTTTCGAGACGGAATAGGCGGCAACCCCAGGGCCTGGAGCAGTCACATTTTTTGAGCCGATCACTACCACGCGACCGCCTTTAAAAGCGAGTTTTAGGAAAGGATAACATTCGCGCAACAACATTAAATTGGTATCCAAATTCAGATTCATCACCCGTTGCCATTGGGATTGGCTCAGGTCAGCAACTCGACAACTGGGCGGAAAAATTCCTGCATTCAAAACCAAAATATCCAAACCCCCAAAGGTTTCGATCCCCTTGGTTAACGCTTGATTAAAAGCGGTTTCATCGGTCAAATCGCATTGAATCCCACAAAAATCGACTCTTTCGTGTAAAAATTCAATTTCAGGCTGAATATCGAGAGCGATCACCGCCGCTCCTCGTTTTAAAAGGGATTCCACACAGGCTTTGCCGATACCCGATGCTCCTCCTGTGACCAGAGCGACTTCTCCCGTAAAAATGGGCGAATTTCCCCCTGTTCGTAATTTTGCCTGTTCTAAATCCCAATATTCTACTTCAAAAATATCCGTCGTAGAAAGGGCTTGATAGCCTCCTAATACAGTTGCTCGTTCAATGATTTCAATCGTATGCTGGTAAATATCAGACGCGATCGCGGCACTTTTGGCCGTTTGTCCAACGGTGCAGAGTCCTAATTCGGGGTCGAGAATGACGCGGGGAGCCGCATCCAGCATGGTTTTCGGATCTTTTGCTTTAGCGGATTCGGTGTTGAAATAGGTTTGATAGGCTTGGGCGTAGGCTTGAACGTCCCGACCGATTTGGGGAAGGCGTTTAGTGCGGATCACATGATCGGGAGTGGCGGGGCCTTGTTGGGAGATTAGGGCTAAATCAGGACGTTGGGCGAAATTTAAGCTTTGATTATCCGTTTTACAGTTCAAAATAACTGGAAATCCTGCGATTTGAGAAACGTCGGCTCGCAGGTTCGCTAAACTTTGGCTAATCGGTTGACTAGAAACCATTGGTTGTTTTTTTTCTAATTCCCAAGCTCCCTGTTGTTTTAAATAATCCTCTGCTAAATTTACCAAATCAATCATGCGATTATAGGCTTCTTTTGCTGTTGCTCCAAAGGAAAAAATTCCATGATTCATTAACACCATGCCAATCGTTTGTTCTCCTGCTTCGGCGGCAAATTTTTCGGCACAAACCCGCGCCAAATCAAAACCTGGCATGACATAGGGAATAATCACTAATTTATCGCCATAAATCGATTGAATTCGCTCTAATCCGTCTGCTGTATTCGTAATCGTCACCACTGCATCGGCATGGGTATGATCCACATATTTATAGGGCAGAATGGCATGGAGAATCGTTTCCACCGACGGCGACGGCGCACTGGCACGGGTCATCTGGGTTTTGAGTTCATTGACCATCTGGGGATCAGGCAAAGCACTTAATTTTGCCAACTTCAACAAATGGGGCATACGGACAGGTGCAAATCCCGCTTCCGCAATGGTGGCCAAATCCCAGCCACTGCCTTTGACATACAAAATATCTTCCGTTTCTCCGACAATATTCGTTTCCTGAATCTTGACCGAAGTATTACCGCCGCCGTGCAATACTAAAGACGGATTCCGTCCCAAAAGGCGGGATGTATAAACTCTTTGGGCTAAATCTCCCTGATAATGAGTCGCTTGCTGGTCATTCCACAAATTTTTCATAGTAAACTAAGGTTAATTTTTATCTTTGGATTACATCTTTTAAAAAATAAGATACCATAAAATATCTTTAAATACAGAACTTTACGATAAGTTTCATCCATTGTAGGGACATAATATATTATGTCCTTAGTGTCGTGTTTTTAGCACAGATATTATGTCCTTAACATTATTTAAAGGTTTCGATATTTCAGCAATTTTATTGAGGGAAGGGCGATCACAATTTTTATTAATGAATAAAAGGGCGAACGCAATTCGCCCCTACAGATAATTTATTTAAGGAGTAAAAAAGTGTGAATGATGAACGAGTTTATTGGTTAGCTTGGTCAACCATTAAGGGCGTTGGCCCGATTTTATTAAAACGCATCCATCAACATTTTGAACATCTAGAAAATGCCTGGAAAGCGTCCCCTAAAGCCCTGGGAGAAGTCAACGGTTTAGGCGGAAAATTGATCCAAACCATTCTAGAGCAACGGGGCAAAATTGATCCTCTTCAATTATTAGAAGATCATTCCCAAAAAAATCCTAACTTTTGGACTCCAAGCGATCGCGACTATCCCACGTTATTATGGGAAATTCCCAGTCCTCCTCCTGTTCTCTATTACTACGGTCAGGTTAATTCAAAAGAAAATTCAGGAATAATTCCAGGCATAGGTATTGTCGGAACGCGATCGCCGACAGAACATGGCCGCCGTTGGACAAGAAAAATTGCGACAGGACTAGCTAACAGTGGTTTTACCGTTGTGTCAGGGATGGCCGCGGGGATTGATGGCGATGCCCACCAGAGTTGTTTAAACGCAGGAGGTCGGACGATCGCTGTTTTGGGTACGGGACTCGATTTAATTTATCCGCCCCAACATCGTCAACTGTTTGAAGAAATTGCGACTCAGGGTTTGATCGTTACGGAATATCCTTTGGGAACGAAACCCGATCGGGGGAATTTTCCCGCCAGAAATCGCATTATTGCGGGGCTTAGTCGAGCGATTTTAGTAATGGAAGGAGATGAACGATCGGGTGCTTTGATTACGGCTAAATATGCCAATGAATTTGGGCGGGATATTTATGCTTTACCCAATTCTCCTGATGTTCTTCAGGCAAAAGGTTGTTTAACACTCATCCATAATGGAGCAGAAATTATTATTGAACAAGAAAAATTATTAACGACTTTGGGCGCGATTCCCACCTTAGAACCAACTCAACAATTATCATTATTTAATGCACCTGAATCCGAAAAAATACCCGATTTAGATCCCATTTGTCTAAAAGTTTTTCAAGCTTTAAATCAGGAATCAATGGGATTTGATAGTATTATTGAATTATCAGGATTAAGCGCGAGTGAAGTTTCAGGAAAATTATTAGAATTAGAGTTAATGGGTTTGATTAAACAATTACCAGGAATGCGATATCAAAGAAGTTAATCCCTATGTTTTTAATCTTTTTAAGGCTTCTTGGGCAATATTTTTAACAGATTTATGAGATAGATTGTAATAACGTAAGGTGGTTTGCACAGTGTCATGACCCATTAAAATTTGCAGATCTTGAACTGCCATAAATTCAACCCGTTCGATCGCAAAGGTATGACGAATATCCTGAAGCCGACAGTCTTTTAATTCAGGATTTTGACTAATTAAATTCACCCAATCTCGATAGGCGGTGCGATAATGCAAACGACTCACGATTTTACTCTTAGGTTGCTGGGCAGTCAATAGAGCAGGATGCCCTGAATGTCGATAATGTTGCAAATAATGTTCTAAAACTCGCGCCAAATTTTCGCTATAAAAACACCAACGGGATTGATGATATTGATTAATCACTTCAAAACAGCGATCGCCTAAATTAATCTGATCGAGATCTAGGGCTAGAATTTCAGAAACATTTGCTCCCGTTTGATGCAATAAAAGAATGAGGGTATGGAGCCGAGAATTGGGTTCAACAAGATGATATAAAAGACCTAATTGTTCTGGTGTCAGATAACGAATTTGTTCAATATTTTTATCTTGATCGACAGTTTTATGACTTTTTCGAGATTTGAGATAGGCGATCGCATTTATTTCTAAATAACCCTGTTCAACGGCAAAATTAAACAAAGCGCGAATCGTTGCCCGATGACGATTATGGGTATTTTCAGCAAGATGAGTCAAACTTGCTAAATAGGCTTCCACCGCTTCTTCTGTCACCATTTCTATCGGCGATTGCCCGTATCGTCGCAAAAAAGGTAATAGCGTCATCTCGTAAGAATGGATAGTATTTGGACTGAGTTCTGCTCTGTCTAGAAATTGAGTTGCCACCATTGCTAAAGTAATTGTCATTGCTATTTCTAATATAAAATCTTAAGACGATTCTTCGTAGGGGCGAATTGCGTTCGCCCATTGCTATCTCTATAGGTTATAAAACTTTTTTAAAGAAGCATTTTAATCGGCACTGGTGTAGTTTGATTAAAGGCGAAAAAAGGTATGGTGTAAGGCTTAGAGGAAATAGGGAAATAATTAAAACCTAGCCATATCCTGATTTTTATTATAGTATTATTGTCATTATATCAAAGAAAAAAGAAACTAAAACCAATGTCAAAATTGAAGAAAAACTCTATAGAAATCCTGAATGATGTTGGCTTATGCCAAGACGAAGAGGCAGGCTTATTCAAGAAAAACTGCCCTCATTGCTATAGTGAAAAAGTAAAAATCCATTCTCATTATCAAACGAAAGAAAACGGAGAACGTAAAATGTTACTCTGCCAAGAATG
>JBEIFD010000044.1:0-11660 GCA_040382535.1 Merismopediaceae cyanobacterium | reverse complement strand
GCTGGATTTTTCAATGTTTTCAATCTATTTACTCTGTTTATCTGGATGGTATTCACCAAATTTCTAACTTAACCCCTGAACATCACCATATTCTGTCTTTCCTCGGTTCCTCTTGCCAAAAATATTATTTACTTTGCTGATCAACCTGCGGAATGTGGGTTATAGGTCTAGTGAGTATATTTTCATAAGTTTATTTTTCCTCCTTTTTTGTTGTCTGTTATTTTAGCGCAAAGTGCTGTATCAATCATCCAATACTCAAATAGTTTAAAAACTAATCTGACTCAAAATATACCGCAACCGGTCATAATCATCCTTCAACAACAAACTCAAATTTCTCCCCACTGTTACTAACCAAGCGCGATCGCCTTTTCGTAAACGGTAAATATCTCGAACCGTCGCCGCAATCAAGGCATCGGCTGGGGCATCAGTTACCTGTAATAGCACCCGCAAAAAATCAGGTTTATCTGTAAAATCCATAATTTCTGCCTGATCGCACTGAAAAACCGCTTGATGAATTTGGGGAGGTCGGGGAGGAAGATAATGGTAAATTTGTCCCGTTGCTAGGCGATCGCGTCCCGTCGGTGGCATCTCAAATCCCACGATCGCCGCCCGAAACTCAGTCTTTAACATCGCAAAAATTTGGGGTTGTTGCTCCCGCAGTTCCTCCAACGAAAGACCCAACGCCCGTGCCCGATGGATAGAATCAATGGGAGACGTGGTAACGTAACTGACCACCGCAAAAATTTTATTACCCGTTTCTTCATCGATCGCCTTAATCCAACTGCCAAAGGGCGGCATCACAGGAAAATTAAGATCTTCAGGCTCCAAACATTGGGCTAAAAAATTCGTCGTGGACGTTTCAATGACCTCGGCAATGTGGTGGGGATGGCGATCGTCGGCAGTAAATTGGGGAAGAGAAGAACGCATGGCAATGATTAGGAAAGCTTTATTTTTTGCCCTTCACCGTCGGATCGAGAGCCGTTAATTCCTTTAATTGAAACGTGACCAATTTATCCCAATTCCCATTTTCAAAAAGCACAGCCGCCTTACCATCACTCACCCGTTGAACGAGTCCTTCAAAACAATAATAAGTATCATTGGGATTAGTCACACGAACCGTTGCACCAGGTAAAATCATGGTTTTATTCCTCAGATAATTGAACTTGTTTTTTAGCTTAACAGGATCTTTGCCGATTGAAACCCTTAAAAACGGGATTTAAAAGTATTTTGTTTCCAAAAATCTTCCACCAGGGTATAGAGAACGGGAACCACAATCAAACTCAACAGGGAAGAGGTAATCAGACCGCCCATAATCGCCACGGCCATGGGTTGACGCAATTCGGCTCCTGCGCCCAAACCCAATGCCAGGGGAAGCATTCCTAAAATTGTTGAAGCAGTGGTCATCAAAATCGGGCGTAATCGAACGAATCCCGTTTCTAGGAGAGCATCATGACGATTAAATCCCTTTTTGCGGAGTTGATTAGCGTAATCAATTAATAAAATTGCATTTTTATCCAATAGTCCCAAGAGAAAAATGAGTCCAATCAGGGAAATCATGCCAAAATCGCTTTGGGTAATCAGTAAACCTAGCATGGCTCCGACGATGGAAAGGGGCAGGGAAAGGGCGACGATCAAGGGTTCCAAAAGACTCCTAAAAAGCAAGACCAGGATCAATAACATTCCCCCCAAAGAAAGCAGGAGGGCGATCGCAAATTCAGTAAAAACTTGACCGATTCTGGCGGAATCTCCCTGGAGTTCAAGACTGACTCCCGTTGGTAAGAGGGATTGGGCTAGGCTCTCGACCTCGGTGGTGATTTCTCCCAGGGTATAGTCGGGGGCGAGATTGGCACTGAGATAAACCGCTCTTTTTCCCTTGAAATGTTCAATACTGTCGCCATTGTCCGTGATGCCTGTGAGTTTGATTTGAATTAAACCAGGAATTTTTTCGACTTTAGCCTTTAATTTTTCCGCCGTTGTTTGTAAAAGGGTTAGATCTTCGCCCATTAAGGCAATTTTTAAGGGACTATCATCTCCTGTTTGCACAAATAAAATATCTTCCACACTGGTTGTCACTTTGGGAAGTTTGGGTAAGGATTGGCGTAAATTTTCTTGGATTTGACTGGTTTTTAGATTGCGATCGCCCTTGAGTTGGACATAGATTTTGCCCTTGAGGGGATTGCCTTGTAGGCCCGCGATCGTAAAAATGGACTGGGTTTCGGGTAGGGCTAAAATCGTCGGCTCTAGTTTTTCGGCGGTGCGATGAGTCCTCCTTAACAAAAAGCCTTCGGGAGACTGGGCAATATCACCAACCCAATCAAAGGCTCCAGAACTTTCCGTAGCGTTTTTTTCAGCTTGAGGTTTGAATTTTCCCGCGAGGTTGGGCAATGCGGGCGTGTAGATGACATTAAATTCTCCTCGGTCTAAAACAGGAATAAAACCCTGGGGAATGAGGGGAATTAGGGCCAGTCCTGCGATTAAACTGGCGATCGCGATGCCCATAACCGTCGGACGATGGCGCAATGACCAATCCAAACCTTGACGATAGAGCGTTTGGCATTTTGATGAGTATTGCGTAATTTTTGAATTAAAACTTTTTTCAGAAGAAGGCTGATTTTTTTTTTCGTAACCAAAAGACCGATAAAACGGGGGAAAGTGTCCGTGCCACCAACAGAGAAAAAATCACCGCACTAGCAACCGTAAAGGCAAAGGGTTTAAAAAATTGCCCCAAACTTCCTCCCATCAGGGCGATCGGCACAAAGACGGCAACAATCGATAAACTGGTGGCCGAAACCGTTAATCCGATCTCTTCGGTGGCCAATATCGCGGCTTGGCGGGGTGTTTCTCCTGCTTCGATGTGACGGCTAATATTTTCTACGTCAACAATCGCATCATCCACCACAATGCCAATCACCAGAGCCAGGGCCAATAGGGTTAAGGTTTCCAGATTCAAACCCAACATTGCCATCACAATAAATGTTCCCAACAGAGACAGGGGAATGGCGATCGCCGTAATGAGGGTCGCCCACCAACTCCGTAGAAAGGGATAAATCACTAAAACGGCCAAAAAAATTGCCCCAAACAACGATTCAAGGGTGGCATTCGTCGCTTCTCGAATATAGTCCGCCTGGGTTTCGGCTAGGGTAAACTGAATGTCTGGAAATTGGGTTTGTAAGTTTTCAATAGTTTTTTGGGCAGATTTCACCACTTCTAGGGTATTGGCCGATCCTTTTTTGATCACCTGAACCGCTAGGACATCTTTGCCATTCAAACGGGTGAAGGTAGGGGGATTGGCATCGGGGACGCTTGCATCGGATATTTCCCTAAAATCGGCATCTCCTAACAAATTGACGGTCAAAACGCCCGATAATTGACTGAGAGCAGGAATGATTTTCGTTTTGGCAAGCTGACTGAGTTCTTCTAAGGATTGGGTTGAAGGTGCGATCGCGTAGGTAACGGCACTGGATTCATTGAGATTGAAGGGAAAAATTTCAATTTTGGCTCCCGTTGGTAAGGAAACATCATTAAGAGCTTTTTTAACGGTTTCTGTTGAACTTTCGAGATTTAAACCCGCATCAAAGGCAATACTGAGGACTGATCGCCCTGCATAGGTAGAAGAATAGAGGGTGGTTTGTGGTAACGGTTGCAGTCGTTTTTCTAACGGTACGGTGAGTTGAGTTTCTGTCAGTTCTGCTGTTTCTAGGCCAACTGTGCCATTGACAATGACGACAGGAAAGGTGACTTCAGGAAAGAGCGCGTATTTGAGAGAACTTAAGGCCAATAAACCCGCAACAGCGATCGCTAACCAGAAGCCAATGGTCAGCCAGGAATGATTAATGGCCCAACGAGAGAGGTTGTAGCGATTTTCTTTCATTTGACCAGGATTAACGGTTTCTGGGAAAAGTTAAGGAGAATGAGTGAGATTATAACCGATCCTGGGCTTAAGAGATCGTCAAAAATAGTCCGATGGAAATAATCCATTGGGATGTGAGGGCAAATTCGGATTAGTGGATTGATTCAATTTGTCGAATTTTTACGAATTATGCTTGAAGCTATCCACTTTTTCCAGGGCTTCCATCAATGGATCGTTTTGGGCATTAGAGCCAATCACCGATCGCATTCCTTCGAGAGTTGAAGCAATACTGCGGGGGTCCATAAACAGGACTTTACTGCTTTCACTGCGCCCAATGGTTGTTCCCATATCGAGATAATTTTGAGCGAGTAAAAATTGTAGGGCTTCCTTGGCTTTGTTATCCGTGCTTAATTTTTCGGTGATGATATTAATGGCTAACGCGATCGCTTCTGCCTTAAGAATTTGTTGTTGACGTTCAGCTTCGGCCTTAAGAATTGCCGATTTTTTCATCGCTTCTGCATCTAAAATACTGGCTTGAGCTTGACCTTGGGCTGAATTAATGGCAGAGTCCCGTTCCCCTTCCGACGTTAAAATGGCGGCCCGTTTTTTGCGTTCTGCGGTCATTTGCAGTTCCATTGATTCTAAAACGGCTTTGGAAGGCAAAATATCCCGTAATTCTACCCGTGTCACTTTCACGCCCCAGGGATCGGTGGCCACGTCTAAATCGCGCAACAGGATTTCATTAATTTCGGAACGGGCAGTAAAGGTTTGATCCAGTTCTAATTGACCGACTTCAGAGCGAATTTGCGTCAAAACAAGGTTTACCATCGCCGCTTGCAAATTTTCAACCTTATAGTAGGCTTTTTCCATATCCACAATACGCCAATAAACAACGGCATCGACCGTGATGGAAACATTGTCTTTGGTAATACAGGATTGAGGGGGAATATCCAGGACTTTTTCGCGAGTGGTTTGCTGATAAACGACTTTATCTAAAAAGGGAAAAACAAAATTTAAACCTGGCTCTAATTTTTTATTATAACTTCCTAATCTTTCTACTAAATATTCATTTTTTTCATTGACAATTTTAACGGAACTAAAGAGAGCCGAACCACCAAAGGCTAAGGCAAATAAAAAGAATACACCTTCCATAAAATCTCCCGATTTTTAGATAAAAATTAATGCACAAAGTTTGAAATTATTAAGAATTCGATTAATCCATGATCGGATAAACAATTAAGGTATTGCCTTTTCTTCCAACTACATAGACTTTTTGGGACGCGGAAATGGTAATGTCTCGATCCTGACATTCGGCTCTCCAAGAGTTGCCTTCATACAAGACTCTTCCCGTTTGTCCTGGTTCAATGGCAGTGAGGGTTTCCCCTGCGATCGCGTCACTTTGTTTAAGTTTCGTTGAACGAACGGGCATGAATCGACGGGAAACAATAATCAGTAAAGTTGAAAAGAATAACCACAGCGTCACCTGTATCCCAAAGCTCGGAATGACTAAGGCAATTAAGGCCACTGCGATCGCGCTTATGCCCATCATCAAAGCAACAAAGGCAACAGGAAAAACCGCCTCGGTAAAGCAGAGGACAGAGCCAGCAATGATCCAAAGTAAAACAGGATTCATGGTTGCGATGGGGAATTTATCCTTTAAAGAGTCAATAATCTAAACAAGTTTTCTTGCTATTTAAGCCTATCTTAGCTCAACAAAACTGAATAAAGCTTATTTGATTAAGGTTTGTAATGGATCTAAAAAATTTACCTAGATTGACAATTTTTAATATTTTTTTAATAAATGTGTTCTGTATATCATTTCTATTTCAGGAATCTAGGTTATGGTGTAGGGGTAAGTGCATTAAAAGTTTTCGAGAGAGAGAGGAATAAAAATGACCACTGCTACTTTGATTGCCACCCCTCCTATAAACGATGATGCGTCGGTTTGGGAAAGCCTCAAACAGGCGATCGCCAATAGTTCTGGTTTTAAATGCTGGCAAGAGGAACAAAACCCAGAAATCAACGAGATTTCCCCATCCCTAGACTTTCAGGTGCGCCACTACCTACGACAGACTCTTGAAACTCTAGCCTACTAAATTTTTTAGATATTTTTGCTCCTACTCTCTGTTATTTATTAGCAGGGAGTTTTTTTTGAGAGTTAACCAAAAATCTTAACCAAAACGTCCCGCCACATAATCACGGGTTTGTGAATCCGTCGGATCAGTAAAAATTTTCTCGGTTGTGTCAAATTCCACCAGTTGACCGATACGGCTTTCATCTGCGTTAAAAAAGGCTGTATAGTCCGACACCCGCGAAGCTTGTTGCATATTGTGGGTAACGATCGTGATCGTAAGCTGACTTTTGAGGGTTTTAATTAACTCTTCAACTTTTAGAGTAGAAATGGGATCGAGGGCAGAACAAGGTTCATCCATCAACAAAACCTTGGGTTTAACCGCTAAAGCGCGAGCAATACAGAGTCGTTGTTGTTGTCCGCCCGATAAGCCCAATGCTGATTTATGCAGACTATCCTTCACCTCATTCCAGAGAGCCGCCCCCACTAGAGCAGATTCCACAATCTCATCAAGTTCTCCCCTATTTTTATTTTCGGCAATTCTTACACCATAAGCAACATTATCGTAAATACTGGCGGGAAACGGATTAGGACGTTGAAAAACCATGCCAATTTGCCGACGGAGAGTATTCAAATTAACTTTTTGACCATAGATATCCTGACCGAAAAATTCGACTTTTCCTGTTACTTTAACAGTTCCTTCTAATTCTCCAATCCGATTCAGAGCTTTTAATAACGTAGATTTACCACAACCAGAAGGGCCAATCATGGCGGTTACTTGTTGTTGGGGAATTTGTAAAGATACTCCTTCTAAAACTTTTTTGGTTCCGTAAAAAAAGGATAGTCCAGTAACATTAATAGCAGGATCGGTAGTACTCAAAGTATCGTTCATATTTTTTGAGCTAGTGGAATAGGAAGATGAAGAAACCATATTAACCTCTGATTAACGAGCTTGTAAACGATTACGGGTGAATAAACGAGATAGTAAACTAATGACTAAAACCAGTAGTAATAAAACTAAAGACGCTGTCCAGGCGATCGCGTTTTGTTCGGGAAAAGGGGAACTGGCGTATTGATAAATTAAAACGGGCAAGGAAGGAGTGGGACTCATTAAACCTTCTTGCCAAAATTGACTAAATAAAGCAGTGAACATGAGAGGAGCAGTTTCTCCCGCCGCACGAGCGACTGCTAGTAATACTCCCGTTGTAATTCCCGATAACGCAGCAGGCAAAATAATCTTAAAAGTCGTTTGAAATTTCGTTCCCCCCAACGCAGAAGAACCCAGACGGTAGGGAACGGGGACGAGTTTCAGAGCTTCTTCGGTGGTCAGAGAAACAATGGGCAACATGATCACCGCCAAAGCAAATCCCCCCGCGATCGCCGAGAATTGTTTCGTGGTAATGACGATAACAGCATAGGCAAAAACACCTACGATAACCGAAGGAACACTACTTAACAGCACCGTCATAAAACGAATGGCATTGGCAATGTTGGAACCCGCCGCAAATTCCGATAAAAAAATACCTGTCATAATGCCAAAAGGTACACTTACAACGGTAGCTAAACCTACCATTGTTAAGGTTCCCACAATCGAATTAGCAAAACCGTTGGGTTGATTTTCTTCACCAATAGATGCGGGGAGAGAGGTAAAAACTTCCCAGGAAAATTTGGGTAATCCCTGACTCACAATGGACAAGATCATTGCAAATAACGGTAAAAGTGCGATCGCGGTTAAAACAAACGCTAAAACCGTCATACCGATGGCAAAAAAAGAGCGGTTAAAAGGCAGGGGGTGATCAAGTATCTGATCCGTTGATGGCAAATTATTCATGAATTAGACCTTCGCATTTGAAGAAATTTAGGCAATATTTCTCTTTCTGTTGATAAACTGAACTAACAGAATAGCAATGCTATTTACAACCAAAGTAATCACAAATAGGATCAAAGCCAGATACATTAGAGCACCAATGTGTAATTCTTCAACGGCTTCTGCAAACTGATTCGCTAAAACAGCAGGAATCGTATAGCCAGGAGCTAACAAAGAAGCAGTAATCACATTTGAATTACCAATCACCATCGTTACGGCCATCGTTTCACCCAAGGCACGCCCCAAACCCAGAATAATGGCTCCAATAATACCCGAACTAGCCGCAGGCAACAAGACTCTCCAGATCGTTTCCCAACGAGTTGCCCCCAAGGACATGGAAGCACTGCGTAATTGGGGATTAATGGCTAGTAATACATCTCGGCTAATAGCGGCGATCGTGGGCAAAATCATGATAGCCAAGATCAAACCCGCAATCAGCATAGAGGGGCCAAAGGGTTCTGAATTAAAAAAGGGTATCCAAGAAAAGTTTGCAAATAACCATTTTTGTAAGGGATTAAATAAGGGAATAAAAACAAAAATACCCCATAATCCAACAATGACGCTGGGAATAGAGGCAATTAATTCCACCATGAAACCAATAGGGGTTTTTAACCACTGGGGAAGCAAGTTTTCACTGGTAAGGATAGCTACGGATAATCCTAAAGGAATGGAAAAAATTAGGGCAATAAAGGAACTAACAATAGAGCCATAAATATAGGGAAGTCCCCCAAATTTATTTTCTGAGACAGTCCAATCTTGACTAAAAAGAAAAGACAGATTAAATTTTGCGATAGCAGGTCTGGCATCCTGAAAAACAACAAAACCTAACCAACAGAGAATAATTGCTACAGATAATGCACAGAACCAGACTAAGCCAGTAAAGCCATGATCGAGCAAATGGGCATTACCTTTTGCCTGACCAATGTCTTCTGCCTCAAATTGAGGTTTCGGGAGTGCCTGATTAACCATTTTAGAATTTAAATTTTAATAATAATTCTGGGGCGTTGATCTCTCCGATTTGTCTCAATATTTAGATTTTTATTCGGAGAGATCACTGAATCGTTCTGGTCAGAAATCAGAGCAATTATTTGATTTTATCAACTTCTGCGATCACCTTTTTAGCAACTCCTTGAGGAATGGCTGTGTATTCAACGTCGTCGTTGATTTTTTGACCATCCGTCAGAATCCATTTAACCAGTTTTTTGACATCAGCCGCTTTAGCAGGATCTTTGTATTTCTGGTTCAATATTAACCAGGTAATTCCGACGATGGGATAACCCTTCGCAGGATCAGAAACTTCAGCCGTAAAGTCTGGATTAAACTTAACGCCACCAATGGCATTATTCGCTTCTTTTAGGCTAGGTTCAACAAATTGACCTGCTTTGTTTTGAATTTTAGCCGTTTGCATGGTTGGGCCTTCGTTCTTGCGAGCGTAGGTATCCTGGACGTAGCCGATCGCGCCTTCGGTTTGTTTAACGAGAGCCGCGACACCGTCATTTTTCGGGCCTTTTAATACTTGGAAACCCCAATTGGGATCTTTACTGGCTCCCACTTTACTCTTGAAAGCACCACTCGCCGCCGCTAAATGACTGGTGAAAATTTCGGTGGTTCCGCTACCATCTGCTCGAACAACCACGCGAATGGGTTTGTCGGGTAAGGATTTGTCAACTTGTTTCCAATTGGTAATTTCGCCACTAAAAATTTTGGGTAACACTTGACGAGATATTTTAACGCCTTTAGATCCAGGCAAGTTATAAACGACTGCAACTGCACCACCCGCCGTCGGCACTAACAAAGCTCCGTTTTTCATCTGGCTTTTTTCTGAGGCAGAGGGGGGAACATCGGTCGCGCCGAAATCAACGGTTCCCCCAATAAATTGTCTAATTCCTGCTCCACTACCAACTGCATTGTAATTAACCGTTGTACCAGTCGCTTTTTGATATTCGGAAAAATAACGTTGATAAAGCGGTGCGGGAAAGGTTGCACCTGCTCCACTTAAGGAACCAGCGATCGCTTGACCAACTGCTCCTAGAGACACTGCCACAGTAACCGCAGAGAATGTCACCGCTTGGCGTAAAGTTGTTGAAAATAAAAGCATTGTTGATTTATCCCTTGAGCAAAAATATTAAAACATGGATTTAACTTTAACTTCTAATAGAGTCTGGTGACAAATGCAAGGGAGGGGACAAACAATAAATCCAGGAAAAGCTTAGGTTAAGAATAGATTAAATTTTTAAATATGCCCTTATTCTTAGCTTAGCGAAGAAGACTATAATAGGCTGTTGTCTTAATCACAATTGATGCAAAATCTTTATGAATCTCTTTAGAATTTGGGCGATCGCGGCCAATGGATTTCGGGAAGTTATTCGCGATCGTATTCTTTATGTCATTGGTTTCTTCGCCATTTTTCTAGCCCTAGCGTTGCGCTTATTACCTGAAATTTCTGTCGGAGCTGATGGCAAAATTTTTCTCGATTTAGGACTCGCCGCCACTTCATTATTAGGCGCGATCGTGGCGATTTTTGTAGGAACAGGATTAATTAATAAAGAAATCGAAAAGAAAACTGTCCTAGTCCTCATTCCTAAACCCATTAGCCGCACTGAATTTATTGTGGGTAAACATTTGGGATTATCGGCAGTTTTAGCGGTAATGATTGCCATTATGACAATTATTTATCTGGGAATGTTGTACTGGGCAAAAATTCCTTTTTCTTTATCCAGTATTCTTTTATCCCAAGCTTTCTTATTTCTAGAGTTAGCGGTACTAACGGCCGTTGCTATTTTATTTGGGGTTTTCACTAGTTCTATTTTAGCAACCCTATTTAGCTTTGGGATTTATTTTATGGGTCACATCAGCAAAGACCTCTTAAAATTGGGAGCTATCACGAAAAATGAGAATATTGAAACCCTCACAAAATCTCTTTATTTAGTGTTACCAAATCTAGAAAGGTTTAATCTCAAAAATGATGCCGTTTATGGACTATTACCAACAAGTTCAGAACTTTTTAGCACGTTGCTCTATGGCATACTCTACATTGTCTTTTTATTAACGATCGCGAATTTAATTTTTGCGCGACGACAATTTTAGTTTTTTCGACTTTAATGTGAAACATCGCGATCGCGACTTGAACCTTTCTTGACAAAGCCAGATAATACTCCCTTAACAATGCCCTCAATGACTTACGGGTAATCATGGAGTGGGTTCACGCTTGGATAATTCCGTCCCAAATTGCGATTGGTCAAGCCTGGCAAGTTTTTGATAAAGAAGGCAAATTATTAGATGAAAAAACAGCAGAAAGATTTGATAAATTTGCCCAAAGTTTAGTGGAAAGCACCATCAAACTGAAAGGGTTGTAATCTTCAACGCTATGTATCAAATAAACCTTATTTCCTGTTACTTTAATAAACCCAACGAGCTTCTTGTGTTTTGCTCAGTTTGAGGTTTTTTATTTGGCGCGGGGATATATCTAACGGTTTTCATCGCGTTTCACCTCTTTATTCTCAATGACCGTTACTCGATTTTCATCGTCGAATGCCCTTGTTGCGAACTGAAAACCAACCGAGTGTTTAGCTTGATTAGGCTCTGCTTTTTGTTCGTCCCATGCAAACATTCTCTAACGTTGACACAATTAGGACAGACAATTAAGGGAGGTTAATCTCTCTTCGAGATCGCGCTATTTTTCTGGAAGAAGATCTAAGTTTAGTCTGATTGATAATGATAACGGGCCTGTAAAAACAATACCTTTGCCAAAATAAAAGCCTGCAAAAATTTTGGCAAAACTCGCAAAATCCCCCACACATAGATGTTTGACTTGAAAAGTAACACTAAGTCTCAAACCCTTATAGTACAAAGGATACATTAAAAAAAACCTT
>JBEIFD010000043.1:0-11713 GCA_040382535.1 Merismopediaceae cyanobacterium | reverse complement strand
GGAGAGGATCGCCGCCTTGACAGCTGGGGTCGTCTGGGTACTTTTAACAAAAAGCGGGATCGGCCTTTGGGGGACCACCACTTGTTGCCACTGTAATCATGATGGATTCCCCCTTAAACAACAAGGGTGTGACGAAGACAAAGAAAATGTCATAGAGAAAAGGTTACGCGATTTTTCGAGATTTATCATCTTAAACTCCTAAAAATAGTTAAAAATTGAAATATTTGAAAGGTTTGCCTGGCATGGGAGAATCATTAAATTGAATTCTCCTAACTTTTTCGTAATAGTTTCCCTAAAATAGGTTGTAGAATGTTTTTGTTGTCTGCCATCCCCCATTGATAGTGTAAACATTTTCCCACAGAGAATTGAGACAAAATCACTTCTTCCAGATCTTAGGACTTTTATTTAAAAATTAATGCTCTATTTAAAAAATGTTAGCTACCATCCTCCTGCAACGCCAACCCCTATTTTAAAGGAAGTTAACTTGGAATTGGCTCCCCAGGAGTTAGGTTTAATTATTGGCCCCAGTGGATCGGGGAAAACGACCCTCTTAGAAATTTTAGCGGGATTGGCCGAACAAACCAGTGGAGAAATTTTTTGGCGAAATCAATCCTTAGAAGCCATCCATCTACAGCAATTGGGCGGCTTGGTCTTTCAATTTCCTGAACGGCATTTTTGTGGCGGAACTATTTTAGAAGAATTGCGCCTCGGTCATCCCGAATTGAGCAGCGATCGCATCAAGGAAGCTTTAACGGAAGTGGGGCTAGAGCAATTAAATTGGAATGCGTCGCCCCAGGCCCTGAGTGGTGGGCAGCAAAGGCGACTTTCCCTCGCGGTTCAACTAATTCGGCAACCCAACTTGTTATTGCTGGATGAACCGACCGCAGGATTGGATTGGTCAATGCGTCGTCAGTTAGCAAAATTATTGAATAAACTCAAACATCATTGGACATTGCTGATTGTTAGCCATGATCCGACGGAATTACTTCCTAGTGCTGATCGCTGTTGGAATATTCATCAAGGTGTTTTAACTCCCATTGAACCCGCTATTCTATTAAAAAAATAACTGTCATTAATCTAACGCTTTAGGTGATTTTTGATAGTGTGGAATAGCAATAAATCCCCCAAGCCTTAGGATTCTCTCACTTCCAAAGAACCAGACTTAGGGGCTTTTGTATAGTATTTTTGTAACGAAAAAATCTTTACAGCAAGGCTTCAATCTCTTTTTCTAAATCTTCGGGTTTGGTCATGGAAGGATAGCGTTTGACGACATTTCCTTTACGATCAACCAGAAACTTCGTAAAGTTCCATTTAATGCCTTCTGTTCCTAAAATGCCTGGCACGGCTTTAGTTAAATATTTGAATAAAGGATGGGCATTGATGCCATTTACATCGACTTTTTCAAAAAGTGGAAAAGAAACCCCAAAGCGAGTTTCGCAAAAGGATTGGATCTCACTGGTGCTACCAGGTTCCTGTTGGCCAAATTGATTACCGGGGAACCCTAAAACGACGAGGCCGCGATCGCTGTATTTTTGATAAAGAGCCTGGAGACCTTGGTATTGGGGAGTAAAACCACACTGACTGGCCGTATTCACAATTAACAACACTTTCTCTTTGTAATTGCTCAGTTCAACGGGATTTCCTTCGATGCTGGTCGCCGAAAAATCGTAAATGGATGAAGTTGTTTTGCTTGTCATGGTAATGAAAATAAAATTTGTCTGGAGTTATGCTAATTTAATTTTACTATCATTTTTTTCAGCAATTCTAAATTTAGAAGATCAGGGGAATTTAGTCCTTTGAAGCGATTCAAACTCATTATTTAGGTATTTTCCTTGTTATCGAGAACAATTCCACTATTGAGTTCTTCATGAAAATAGCGATCGCTCTAGCAAGTTGATAGGTAGGGCAACCATCCTACATTTTATATTACATTTGACGTATTCATTAAAAATGAGTGATAGATCGAATAGGGTTTTATTAGTTTTGATTTTGGTAATCAAATAACGTTTTGGGAAGGATTGTAGTATGATAGTGTTGATTATCATACAAATTTCAGAAAAGAAACATTTTTTTACCCTATATTATTAATTCAGTCTCTTAACCACGATGTCAAAAACGATTGTTACTCCCCTTCTTTCCGATCTCGGTAGCCTTGAAACCGAAGATCAACTTCTGGATCAGGTGGCAACCAGTCAATGGGAAAGCTACCCCAATTCGGCCGCGAACCCATCACCTTCTATCAAAACAGATAAAAGTGAGCAGGAAAAAATTGAGGCTTTTCAGGAAAATGACTCTGATAACTTTAAACGAGCCTCTGATGACTCCTTATTGAAAGAAAAAGTCATCAAAAATGCCGATAAAACATGGAAAAATCAAGACGACTTAATATTTGCTAACGAAACTAGGCAAATTAACTTAGAAACGACTGATTCAATCTTGATTTTTGCTCCTATTACACCTGTCAATACAACGATTTTAGAAACAAACCGCGAAGCGGATCTCTACGAGATCGCCCCTGATTCTATTACCACAATCAACGTTATTGAACCATTAACAACTGAAATTGTCACACCAGATTCTCCCTCATTAGAAATGGAGGATTCAGTAGAGATAGTATCGGTGATTGAAGTCTCCTCCGAAGAGCCAACGGAGCCAGAGCCAATCTCAATTCCACCACAACCGACAACGATTAATCCCGACTATGAAGTTCCCTCAGCCATTATCAAGGAACCAACAAACTCTAGCCGTTTAAGTCAATCGGTAGCCGACAAAAACAGCGCGAATTGTCTGATTCGAGACTGTTGGATGCCCGTTTTGGAAGTGATTGAACCTCTACCGTCTAACAGTAATCTAGTGGTGACTCAGGCAACAAAGGTGGATTCGGCCCAGGCAGGTCAAATCATCTCGCTCTCCTGGACAGTTCAAAATCAAGGTATAGAAACAACCAATAGTAATGCTTGGCAGGATGAAATTTATTTTTCCAGAGATAAGATTTTAGGCAATGAAGATGATGTTTATCTCGGTTCCTTTTATTATCCGAGTTTCGGTTTAGCGATTAATGATAGTTATACTGCGACCCAAGATATTTATCTCTCCAATTCTGCTCTAGGAGATGGCTATTTACTCATCAAAACTGATGCCTATAATAATCAGTTAGAAACCGATGAAACTGATAATATTCAGGCGATCGCTATTAATATTACTGCTCCTCAAGATAACTTAGTGGTCACGGAAGTGATCACCCCTGAAACGGCTCAAGCGGGACAAAAAATCACGCTTTCCTGGACAGTACAGAATCAGGGTCAAGAAGCTACAACGGTCAATTATTGGTACGATGTAATCTATTTTTCTTTGGATGATATTTTAGGCAATGAGGATGATGTTTATCTGGGGACAATTTACCAAGACCGTAGTTCAGGGTTAGAGGTTAATGGTAGTTATACGGCAACTGAGGATATTTATTTATCTAATTATGCCCTAGGCAACGGCTATTTATTGATCCAAACCGATGCCTATAATAATCAATTAGAAACCGATGAAACGGATAATGTCCGGGCGATCGTCTTTAATATTACTGCTCCCCAGGATAATTTAGTCGTAACTCATTTTACGGCTCCTGAAACGGCCCAAGCGTGTCAAAGTATCACCGTTTCCTGGACAGTGCAAAACCAGGGACAAGACGCAACTACGGCTAACTATTGGTTCGATGAGGTTTATTTTTCCCTAGATAATGTTCTCGGCAATGAGGATGATGTCTATTTAACCTCTGTCTATCAGGAGCGGAGTTCTGTCTTAGCCGCTAACGATAGTTATACGACAACCCAAGAGATTTACTTACCCAATTATGCCGTAGGAAATGGTTATTTATTGGTCAAAACGGATGCCTATAATAACCAATTAGAAACCAATGGCACGGACAATACCCAGGCGATCGCCTTTAATGTAACGGTTCCTGAAACCAATTTAGCCATAACCGATTTTACGGCTCCTGAAACGGCCCAGGTTGGTCAAGAAATAACACTCTCCTGGACGGTAACAAATCTGGGTTCAGAGGCAACAACCTTAGATTATTGGTATGACCGACTCTATTTTTCGACGGATCAAATCCTCGACCAGAATGATTATTATTTAGCGAACACAGCGTTTGAAAACCAAAAATTCGCAATAATGGGCAGTATTGCCTCTGAAGGCGAAAACCTGATAGCTTTACCTAATGATTTTTACTATCCCTGGGGTGACAGCATTTTAGCGGATGTTTGTGTTCCTGAGTTTGCTAAATTATCCTTGGGAGCCAATGAATCCTACACTATTGCTTTAAACATTGTGCTACCTGATTTTGTGGGAGAGGGTTATTTGTTTGTCAAAACTGATTCCTACAATTATCAATTGGAAACCAATGAGTCAGACAATACTCAAGTCTTGGCAATCATGATTGGTGATGCTTTAACTGCTCCCATTAATGATATTCAGCCTCCCGTCGAGATTGAGAAAGACCCCTTAATTAGCCTTCCTTCTATTCCTAATCCAATCTTAGAAGAGGTTTTCCCTGGAACTGTCGAGAAAGATTCCTTAATTAGCCTTCCCTATATTCCCGACTCAACCTTAAAAAAACTTCCTGAAATTACGGATAATAACGGCATTATTCCTTTGCCTGATGTAACGATAGAAGATGAAATTTATTTAATGATTTGTTCAGGTTTAATGATTCCTTCAGGGGGATTAACACCGCCAATTAATAATGATTCGGGGTTAGTTCCTACGCTCTTTGCTATTGACGGCAATGGGATCGGTTAATCGGACTAACTCAAATACAGCGATCAGTTTCTATCTTTATCGCTTTAAACGGCGATCGCCTTAATAAGTTTTTGGTGCGATCGCCGCTTTTGTAAGGTGTATGGTAGTGTCCTGAATCTGTGGATAAAACCCCTCATCACCAATAGAATGCCTGTCTTCTGGAAATACGACCCTCAGTCTAAAAGTCCTCTGCCAAAGCTTTCATTTCATCTAATTTGTCCCAAACAACCTGTAACAGACTATCTAACCCAGAGCGTGTGACTGCTGAAATTTCCAGAATAGGAACAGAAGTCAGGGTACTTAATTCTTGGTGAACCGTTTCCACCATTTCTTTTTCGGCGGCATCGATTTTATTTAAAACAATAATTTGGGGACGTTCTGGTAATCCCCGACCGTAGGCCAATAATTCCTGTTCAATGGTGTGATAATCCGCAATGGGATCGCGATCAGTTAAATCAATCAAATGCAATAACAAACGAGTACGTTCGATATGACGTAAAAAATCGAAGCCCAAGCCCACGCCATTGTGCGCTCCCTCGATTAAGCCTGGAATATCGGCAAATACGGTTCCATCTCCCGTCGGTTTACGGACAACGCCCAGATTAGGAATCAGAGTGGTGAAGGGATAATCTGCAATTTTAGGACGAGCGGCAGATAAAGAGGAAATTAATGTCGATTTTCCTGCATTAGGCAAACCAATAATGCCGACCTCTGCCAAAAGTTTTAATTCCAGCCGTAACTGACGTTTTTCTCCTTCTAGACCTGGTAAGGAATACTCAGGGGCGCGGTTGCGGTTACTCAAAAAATGTTGATTCCCTAAACCCCCCTTTCCGCCCTGGGCGACACAGAATATTTGACCATCAGTGACCAAATCTTGCAATATTTCCCCAGTTTCTGCATCATAAATGACGGTTCCACAGGGAATTTCCACAATCGTATCTTTTCCTGCCGCTCCCGTGCAATTATTCGGCCCACCGCGTTTGCCGTCATCGGCTTTAAAAGAACGGGCATAACGAAAATCTAGCAACGTTTGTAAATTCTCAACGGCTTTAAAAATAATCGAGCCTCCCCGTCCTCCATTGCCGCCTGAAGGGCCACCTGCGGGAACATATTTTTCTCGACGAAAGGCAACTATGCCATCTCCGCCTTTTCCTGCTTCAACTTCTATTTCGGCGTGGTCGATAAATTGCATAATTAATAGCTTGCGGTGGTCTTATTAGTTTTAATCGTTTTTTCTACTTCTATTCTAGCAATTTCTAACAATTACCATGAATTTATTCAAAAAAGGATCTTGGTAAACCTGACTGTCTAATAATTGATTGAAGTGTACCAATTTTAATTTCTGAGTAGTTCGGAACAGGGATTGTAATGCTAGAATCATCAATTTTCTTTTGCATAATAATATGACTACCACGTTGTCTAACTTGCAAAAAGCCATGCTCAATCAAAATTTGACAGGCTTGTTTTGCAGAGAGGACTCGTAATTTACCCAATGGCTACCTCAATTTGTGTTACATAAATTTCAGAATAGACTCTTGCTAAAATCTCATTTGGACTTGCCATTTCAAAGAATAATTCAATTGCTTCGACTAGATTTTTTCTGGCTTCTTCTACCGAGTTACCTTGACTAGCAATATCGATTTGAGGACAAAGAGAAACATAGGAATCTCCTTCTCTTTCTATAATGCAAGTGAGTTGCTTGAATTGTTTCATGATTTTTATTTTTTCTCCAATTATCCAATTAAATGTATTCAGAAATATCTTCTTTGCATTCATCAGCGAGATAGGACAAAGAACGGAAGCGTAAACTGACTAATTGCTCATAGAGGGGATTAAGTTTACACAAAGGAGGAATATGCACTAACTTATGACCAAAAAGGGTAACATCTCGTTCAAAGGGACACTGGGGCGGCACTAGTTTACAAATAAAACGGGCTAAACGAGGGTCATGAATGGGCATTTCGTCTAACCAGTCTTTGATGGGATGTAGTAGGTCGGGATGGGGATGGTCTTGGTATCGGGGAGAGCCATCGGGATTAGTTGCGTTGGGGTCACAAAGGGTATGCTCTAGGGATTCTAAGGCTTTTATCTTAATGCCCAAGGCTTTGCTATATTCCTGCAAGAGTTGGGATTCGGTTGGGGAATAGAGTCCATCGGCGATCGCGACTAGGACAGCAGTTCTCAGGAAATTTTCGGCAGTGGCTTTCTCGCGCCCTAATCCTTCCACTAATTCTTCTGGAGTAATAGTCTTGAATAAAACGGTGTCAGTGTCCTTAAAACCCATTTCCCTAACGAGATCGGTAATAAATTGTTGTTCTGTGTCGGTATAATCTCCATCGGCCCACGCGATCGTTAATAAACCTCGGAGCCAGGTGGCGATTTGAACATTGGTGTAGTGAGCCTGAGTAACGTTAACCATGAAATCTTTGAGATAGATTGAACTAATAGATTACAAGACAGAATAAAAATCCACAGATTCATCATAGACAATTTTCGGCAAGAGAAAATCTAAAACCCAAAATCTGAAATAATCCGAAATAATCTGAATTTAGTCTTTTTGGCGGGGTCTAAACAGATGAGAATGTTCAGGATGATAGAGTTGCGATCGCACAGATTGACTCGCGGTTAGGGCAGGACTGATGATATACAACGTCGTGCGGATTAGGTCTTCGGTTTGCGTCACCATAGCCATTTTTTCTAGGGGAACAACGACAATTTTTTCATCTTCCCAACCAACTCGAAAACAAATCGCCACAGGGGTATCGGGGGCATAATGCTCTAGTAATTTTGCCTGGGCTGTTTCGGCATGACGAGCCGCTAAATAGAGACACAGACTGGCTTTATGGGCGGCGAGGGAGACTAATTCTTCCGATTCAGGAACCGCAGAAGCGGCCCCACTAATGCGAGTGAGAATGATAGTTTGTACTAAATCGGGAACGGTTAATTCTACGGCTAATTTGGCCGCCGCCGCCTGAAAAGCACTGATGCCAGGAATTAACTCAAAGGGAATATCCGCCGCATTTAACGCTTTAATTTGTTCATAAATCGCGCTATAAAGGGTTAAATCACCTGAATGAAGCCTAACCACTATTTGATTATTTCTAACTTTTTCGATCATCAAGGGTAAAATTTCTTCTAAAACTTTATTCCCTGTCGGAATGAGTTGGGCATCGGCTCTAACATCTTTTAAAATTTGTTTTGGAACTAGGGAATCGGCGTATAAAATAATATCTGCCTGGGCAAGAATTTTGTAGGCTTTGAGGGTCAATAAATCAGGATCACCAGGCCCTGCACCGATAAAGTAAACGGCTGGTTTTAAGTTAGTTTGAGTCATATTTTATTCAGGACAGGCCAAAAAGAAGAATAAAGTGGATAGAGTTAGGATTTCATCATAAAACTAATTTTAGTAACCCCATAAATCAATATAGCGAATTAGAGTAAGCTTCTAAAATCTATTTTCAAAATATTTTTATTTTCTGAAAATATAGAAATAATTAAGTAACATCATCGGAAGACGTTAGGAAAAACTTACTCATCCAGCCTTCCCCAAATTTCTCTTCTAGTTCAGTTTGAATGCTATAAATAAAAAAGACAACCCCAACACACAGATTTGTCGCGATGTAGGAATTTAGATTTTTACTCTCTAGAAAAATCCTAAAAGCCTCTCCCCATTGATGGGTTTCTCCATAACCATGAATCATTCCTTCTAACACTCCCATCAGTGCAACGGCGGTGGTATAGAGAAACGTTTTATAAAACAAGTGAACATAGCGAGGAAATTGCCTAAACTGATTAATAAAAGGAGTTTTATCTAAAATTAAAATAGCTTTTGCGGCAAATAGGGAACCAACGATAACCTTAGAAATGCCGTAGGTATCAATAGAATAGGTTTTTAAAAATAAGTTCATCACAATAAAAATATAAACAAAACAAATTGTGAAAAATAAGGCTAAAATTCCAGCTTTTTTAAATTCTTTAGTGAGCCAATGAATTATTTTCATATAATGCAAATTTTAGAATGAAAGTGGGGATATGAAGATATTTTTCAGAAATTAGCGGATTTAGGCGATCGCGACTTTAAACGCAATTATATTTTATAGGCTAAGAAGATCATTCTGGAGACTAATGAACGGATTCGATAACAGGGGACAAAAGATAAGTTATGATTTGATCGATAGGCAAACTTCGTTTACTCAGGTGCGAATGAAGAAGAAAGAAACTGAAATCACCGAAACTACCCCAATCGAAGCCGAAAAAAAAGACGTTACGCCCTTTCGTTGTTTAGTGGGATCGCTAATGGCAGGCGGCTTGGCCACAGGGTTATATTCCCTGACCTACGCGATCGCCTCTACTTTTGCGAAGAAACCGATTACTTCAGATAATTTATTGGTCATTAAAATTGGTTCCGCCGTGCGGACTTTGGTGGTGGGAGTCGCTTCGATGGCAACGTTTATTTTTGGTTTTGTCGCGATCGGCTTGATTTTATTGGCGATTCAATTAGTAATCCAGGGTTTTCAAAAAGAAAAACTCTCTCCCTCGGATGGCGAAAGTTAAAGGATAATTGATAAGAAAAATTAGCCTGATTTAAGATACTTTATTTTTTAAAAAATCTACTAGACGATTTTTTTCTACTTATGAAAATAATTGATATCTAGTAGTTGCTCAAGACTATAAGGACAAATTTCAGGAAAATCAACCTTGAAACGGGTTTTAGTTCTCACATAAGTCAGAGCATCCTGATAAATTGAAGGTAATTCCTTCACTAAATAATTGTGTAAATTCGTCGTTAATCTTCTCCTTAATTGCGTCCGAAAACTAACAATTTCTGACTCCCAATGTGTCTGATTGTTTTCTCGTTCTATTGTCCAATATTCTAACAATAATAAATGCCGAATCACTTGCTCTAGAAGACTGACAACAGCATTTTTCTTTTCACTTCCCAAATCTGTTAACTCCTCAATTAAATTTTCCAGATCTAAATGTTCAACTTGACGCTGCTTCAGTAGTTCGATCATTTCTTCTAACCACTGAGAGTCATCAATTTCGTAGAGTCGTTGAAGATTGTTAATAACAGCCATAACATTTGATGAGAATTTTAAACATAACTTGCTTTAGCTACTATTTTAGTTTCAAAAACCAGAAAATGGCGATCGCACGAAACTCTAATCAAGATATGCTATAAGCTCTGCACTACTCAATACATTAAAGGAAAGATGAGAAATTTCACGAATAAAGTTCATAAGCGATTTGCTCTCTCATATCACGCAATTCTTGAATGATGCCTTCAGAAGACTGATCGAGTTTGCCCTCTTCGGAAAGCCGATTACGATACTCCGTAGAAATACGCTCTAATATTTCACCTATCCTAGATTGAGTATCTAAACCTTCAGTAACCAATGAATTTAACAGATCTTCAGGCCGCTTCTTAATCGCAAATGCCGCCTGCTCTAAACGTTCATAGGTTCTTTTGGGCAATGACAGGGTTACTTGTACAGATGAGTTTGCTTCGATCATGTTACTAACATTTTTGAAACCAATATTCTATATTGTACTAAGAATTTATGTGAAATGTATCTCTCATTCTGACAGTCCGCTAACTTCTTTCCAAAGCGAATTGAATCAACTGATCGACTAATTCAACAAAGGGAATCCCGCTCGCGCCCCAGAGTTGGGGATACATACTAAAGGCGGTAAAACCAGGCAAAGTATTAATTTCATTAATAAAAAGTTCACCCGTTTTTTCAACATAGAAAAAGTCGATCCGAGATAAACCTGCCGCATCTACTGCACGAAATGCTTTGAGAGACATTTCTTGAATTTGGCTAACAATTTCTGGAGGAAGTTGGGAGGGAATATGGAGTTGGGCGCGTCCGTCGGTATATTTGGTTTCGTAATCGTAAAAATCGCTATCGTAGGTAATTTCCCCAATCACAGAAGCTTTCGGATTATCGTTACCTAAAACCGCACATTCCACCTCGCGAATATTATTAATCCCTGCTTCCACAATGATGCGACGGTCATAACTGGCAGCACTGTCGAGGGCGGCTTCGAGTTCCTTGCGATCGCGAACCTTGGCAATTCCCACCGATGATCCTAAGTTGGCAGGTTTGACAAAACAAGGATAACCGACTTTTTTTTCGATATTATCGCAAAGTTTAGGCGAAACACAGGGATTTGACCAGATTTGACTGCGTTCAACGGCGACATAGTTCACCTGGGGTAAACCCGCCTGGGCAAAGGCCATTTTCATGGCGATTTTATCCATGCCGACGCAAGAACCCAGCACATTACTCCCCACAAAAGACACTTGCATCAAGGAGAGCAAACCTTGAATCGTCCCATCTTCTCCATTGGGGCCGTGTAAAATGGGGAACCAAACGTCAATTTCAGCAACTTGCGAGGGAAATTGCCAGAGTTGGGCTTTATTAATGGCTTCATCGGCTAGGGGTTGTCCTGCGTCTAAAAGCGATCGCGCAATTTCTGGATGATGCCAAACGCCATTTTTCTGGATATAAAAGGGAATCACGTCATATTTTTCGAGATTAGTTCCCGTTGTTAGGGCCTTGGCGATCGCCCGTGCCGAATTAATAGAGACCTCGTGTTCTCCAGAGCGTCCCCCAAACAGTAAACCCACCCGTAATTTTGTCATCCCTAGTTCCTTTTTTCTCTGGTTTATATCTGGCTATTTAGGTTATCACAAACACTCAAGTCATGAGGGTATTAAAAACTGTTATACATTATTCTACTTGGTTTTCCGTTGGTGTTGGGTTTGGCTCCCCCAAGGGGGGCGGGGCTACTGTGTACACACAATTCGAGTGTAAACTAGAACAAGGGAAAAACCACCAATACAGAGGACTGAAAATGACCAACCCGATACTCATTCACGCTGAACAGGCAAAAGGAAAAGCATTTGGAGACT
>JBEIFD010000042.1:0-11892 GCA_040382535.1 Merismopediaceae cyanobacterium | reverse complement strand
TTCGTTTTTAATGTTTCATTCTTTTTCCTCAGAATTGAATTAGGAACGAAAACAAAAGGTTTCAGGCACTTGGGAGTATTTCCAGAAAAAGCTGTAAAGGCTTACTGTGATTAGGTTGTGAATTTTCGGACAAGTCTATTCTTGATTGCTGGAGATATCTATTGGATTTTAGACTATGGAATATCAATTTTATACCGCCGATGTTTTCACTCAACAAACTTTTGGCGGAAACCCCTTAGCTGTTTTTCCCCAAGCCCAGGGGTTAAGTCCTCAGCAAATGCAAAAAATTGCGGGTGAAATCAATTATTCAGAAACGGTTTTTGTGTTGCCTCCCGAAACAGCAGAGGGAACCAGACGGTTACGAATTTTTACGCCTAAAGCAGAATTACCCTTTGCGGGGCATCCTACCGTTGGAACAGCCTATGTTTTGGCTTCTATTGGTGAGATTATTCTAGATCAATCCGAAACTACGATTATTTTTGAAGAAGGGGTGGGGCCAGTTCCCGTCACAATTTTGAGTGAATCAGGAAAACCCACTTACACCGAATTAACGGCGGCTCAATTGCCTGAATTTGGCTCAAATGTATCCGATATTGAAGATTTAGCCGAAATGCTCTCCCTAAAACCCGAAGATTTCCTTATGGGAGATTATGCGCCCCAGGCAGTTTCCTGTGGATTACCCTTTCTTTTCATTCCCCTCAAAAGCCAAGAATCCCTCGCACAAGCCACGTTAAAGCGCGATCGCTGGGAATCCCTATTGGCTAATTCCTGGGCAGATTGTGTTTATCTTTTTACCTTTGAAACACAAAGTGCCGCCGTGCGATCGCGAATGTTTGCCCCTTCCTTGGGCATCGAAGAAGACCCCGCAACAGGTTCCGCCGCCGCAGCATTAGGCGGTTATTTGGGAATCAGAGACCAACGCAATGGACTCCTCCAATGGCAAATCGAACAAGGCATTGAAATGGGAAGACCCAGTTCATTAATCGTCAAAACGTTTAAAAAAGAAGGATTCATCCAAAAAATTTGTGTTGGTGGCTCGTCCGTGATGGTAATACAAGGAGTTATGGAAATTCCTTACGAGAATAATTCTCTAATATAGTTTTTTGCCATTCAGAAAAAAGATGATCATTTTTCCATAGCCTGGTACAATTCAAAGGATTTAATGAGGTCGTCAATTATCCCATTTTCTAAGCCCATGAAAAAAATACGCCAATGGTTTACCCCCCTAGCAATTCTTGCAGCCACCAATTTAGCTTGGGTTCCCCCCAGCATTGCTAACGAGGACTATCCAACGGCAAGTGTTGATTATTTTCAGGGACGAGAATCCATTCCCCTCTCCGTTGAATCCCCCGAATTTGAACCGTCTCCCCAGGATAATTTCGGTAACTACGGCTCCCCTATCTATCAGGGAGGATGTCCCGCCACTTTAGATCCCATTATTCATCGCATTATTGGCGCAAATTCTCTCAATCGTTGGGGGATTTTGGTTCAAACCTTACAAGGTGGTCAACTAATCTATAGTCACAACGCCGATAAATCATTTATTCCCGCTTCTAATAATAAAATTTTTACCACTGCCGCCGCTCTACAACGTCTCAGTCCAGATGCCATGATTGGCAAAGTCTCTGTGCAAGACTGGATCATGGTAACAAACAAACGCAGTCATAATGGTTATGCCGATAGATTGATGAAATATATTGGTGGGACTGGAGCCGCTAAGGCCGCTCTAGCACAATTGGGAGTTAATCCCCAGAGCTTTCGTTTAGCCGATGGTTCAGGTCTATCCCGTGCCAATACCGCAACCCCCAGGGCATTAGTGGAAACCTTAACCGCCATGTATTCTTCCCCAGGGAATGAACTATTTGTTGCGTCTCTACCTGTTGCGGGGATTAATGGAACCTTGGGAAGACGGATGCGCCAAACTCCAGCCGCAGGAATCGTTCATGCCAAAACAGGTACACTGACAGGCGTTCGTGCCTTATCGGGTTATATCAATCATCCTACCTACGGAGTTTTAGTCTTTAGTATGTTGGTGAATGATTCTAGTAAACCAGGGACAACCTTAGTCAAACAAATTGATCAAGTCGTTCTGCAATTAAGCATGATGAACCAATGTAATTAATTTTTCTACTTTACTAAAAAATCGTGGCATCTACTTTTTAAAGATTTAAGAGACCACGATTTTTTCTATTTTCAACGAGTAATGGAGCCGAGCAGAGTCGAACTGCTGTCCAAATTGGGTATTGACTTACCGTTCGTTCACAGGTTTAGCTCTTCTAATCCTCAGAGCGAGAACCATCTATTGTCCCAGATGGTGGGATGCTTTAGTTTAGTCTTTACTCTTATAGCCAACTAGAGAAACGCTAAAAAGAGTGCATCCGTTGGGGTTAACCTCTAATCTTTAACGGAGTCAAATTAGAAGTAAGCGGACTCTGACGAGTTTAGGCAGCTACTGCCACGCGCTTGAAGCTAACGATGTTATTCGCAGTTACATTTTTTTTGAATCTTGGATTTACGAGAGGAGATTCACTCTCGACCTGCATCACGGGGGAGCTTTCGCCAACCTGTCGAAACCGTTGCGGCCCCTTGTGGATACACTCTTATCCTAACGTGTAAATTGGGAAAATGACAAGAATTTTTTTCAGGTTTTAATTTGTCAAAGAAGGTTCTAAGAAATTGAGAAAGGAATTGCCTTGACGCAGTTGTATCCAGACCTTACCTTCTCCTTTAAAGCGACAGACTAATCCCTGACCACCGTAATATTTTGTTCTAGAAGAGTTGATCGCTAAGTCCGCGATCGCCTGTACCTCGTAATCCAAGGTTTCTTCAAAGGCGACAATATAACCTGTATTAATCAACAAATGGTCGTTAACCGTAATTTCGAGAATGCCTCCGTAGGAACTAAACCATAAATCACCGCTACCAATCATACGCAATAGACAGGTTGATTCATTACCCCAAAAATCGGTCATGCCTGAAAATTTTATATCAATTTGTACCGTTGGCATACAGGCAATAAAACAAGAAGATTGTAATAATATGCCCGTTTTGGGAGTTAAATAATAATGGTGAATATTTCCTGGTAACCCAGGAGACAAAAAGATTTTACCTGGCTTTTCTTCGGCTGAAAATTGATTAATAAATAAAATCTCTTTGCCTAAAAAGTTAGTGAGTTTTTTAAGTAATCCATCCTGAAGATTGGCGATAAAGACAATACTACTATCCATTGCCGTTACCTGGGAAGCTTCTACTAAAAGACTCTGATGAAGCTTGAGATTAATGATTAATGAAGAGTAAAATGGCCCAGATTCAATCGAAAAATTGGCATCCTGTTCTTCTTCGATATTTTGTCTTTTTTCAGGTTTCTGAATCCGATTTCTAATTAAATCCCCTTCCATTTTTTTAGTCCTTAGTAGTTGAGAGCATTCTAACCAATAAAAAGCCTAAAAAGATCACGATAATTCTGAACGAAGAATTTGCGTAAAAGCTTTTGTACGATGGGTTTGACAGATGACTTTTCCTTTTCCTTTGAAATGGCATAGGCTTTCTTTCTGACTAACGAGGGATTGAAACCAAATAGATTGGGAAGGGATTAATTTGAAATTCAAGCTATTTTCAAAGGCAATAATGTTCTCTAAATTTATGATATATTCTCCATCCACATCAACTTCGGTTACTCTGCCAAAGGCACTAATTAACACGGTTCCTTCTCCGACTAAACTTAGCCAAGAAGTAGATTCATTAGAAAAAAGAGATTTGAATTTATCGAATCCCGAAAAAATTTCAATTTTAGAACTAGACGCTAAATAGGTGTTGATCCTAACAATGAGTTTATATTTACTCATGGTATGCACAAAAATTTCTCCGATCAAAGGAGGGGCAAGATAGATTTCTCCTTCCGTTTCCTTGGCTTTAAAACTATTCAGAAATAAGAATTTTTCCTTAGCTGTATTTTTTGCGTTATTTTTTTTGTTGTCAGCAATTTTTTCACTGCCACGCTGCATCATGGTATTGATTTTCAATTGATCACTCATGATCATTACCGATCCCGCCTGGGCGATAATTTCTTCATCGATCGCTAACTGGATATGGGCGATCGCGGTGTTAGGCTGGTGTAAGATTTCAACTTTCATACCCGTTTGCATTAACGGGAGATTGATCCCGCCGACTTTTGGTGTAACGCCCTAGCCCGCTACGACTACGAGACTGTAAGTATATAATACCCCCTCCCTTCAGTTGGGTAACAATGCCATGTCCTGCGACCCTGGAGCCGATGATTCCTTTGGGAAAGTTAACTTTAAGACGAATTTTAGAACTATAGGCCAAAAGAGAATCCTGTTCTACAGCAAATTTTTTAAAGACTTGGTGTTGATTAATGCCGCCATGAGCGGCAATAAAGATTAGTCCTCTACCTGAAAGTTTCAAGCCAAATAATCCTTGACCTGCAAACCAACTCGAAAAACCAATCCAATGAATTCCCATTTTTATCTGGGAAGTATGGGCAATATGGACTTCTGGCTGTAAACAAAGGGAACTTTGACTTAAATCCAGACGAATAATATCTCCAGGAAAGGCTGGGCATAAAACAATATTCAACGTTTCCTCTGTTGGATTATGAAAAGTGTTTACCCAGAGGGGGTGATTGCCCAAAAAACGCCTCAATATCGCCCAAGCAATATCGCCAGCGATGCTCGTTTTCATGACGATTCCTGTATCCATACTCACCAGAGTTCCTTGAGCCGCCGTCAGGCTTTCTTTCGGTCTGAGGGTGACATGAAGGGTGGCAAAGACTGGTCTAAAGCTGACTTTATACAGCACAAATAGGGGAGGGAAGAAATTTTCAAAAAACTACCTTACCATTCTCTTGGATCTTTCTCCTAAAGCCTAGAGATTGAGATTATTCTTAAGGTGATAAATTAAAGGGCGATCGCAATACGGAAAAAACTTTATGATTTTGTCGGGATGCGCTCCTACTGGCATCAGATCAACCGAGATTAAAGGGCGATCGCAATTCGCCCCTATCGAAAAAAACTTTATGATTTTGTCGAAATGCGACGCTACTGGCTCTAGACATTTTAGGCTGTAACTTCTTCCAGAATTAATTTAGACCGTTTCACACTTTCAGGAATGGGAATGGGATAATCACCATTAAAACAAGCAGAACAAAAATGATTAATGTCTTCACCCGTTGCTTCTAGCATTCCTTGTTGGCTTAAATAAGCGAGGGAATCTACTCCAATTTGCTCGGCGATCGCCTGAACAGATTTAGTCGCCGCAATCAATTGATTTTGATTATCGGTGTCAATGCCATAGAAACAGGGATGGGTGACGGGGGGAGAAGAAATTCTCATGTGGACTTCCGTTGCCCCTGCATCCCGTAGAGCTTTGACGATTTTGCGACTGGTGGTTCCCCGCACAATGGAATCATCGACAATGATCACCCGTTTCCCCTTGAGGACATCCTTGAGGGGATTGAGTTTCATGCGAATTCCAGATTCCCGCATGGTTTGGGTGGGTTGAATAAATGTTCTGCCCACATAGCGATTTTTAATTAATCCTTCCGCGTAGGGAATGCCCGATGCCTGGGAAAAGCCGATCGCCGCAGGAATGCCTGAATCAGGAACTCCCATCACTAAATCCGCATCCACAAAAGATTCTTTCGCCAATTGTTTACCAATACGCATCCGATAGGTGTAAAGGGTTTCATCGTTGGTCACACTATCAGGGCGAGAGAAGTAAATCATCTCAAAAATACAAAGTTTTTTCTCGGATTTAGGCGACCAATGGAAGGAAACCAGTCCAGTTTCTGTAATCCAAACTAACTCGCCTGGCTCTACTTCCCGCACATATTCCGCCCCAATAATATCTAAACCACAGGTTTCTGACGCAAGAACATAGCGAACGGGGTCTCCTTCCAATTGACCAATTACTAGAGGTCTAACTCCATTGGGATCGCGCACACCCATCAGTCCAACGGGGGTTCCAATCACTAAACTGTAAGCCCCTGAACACATCTGAAAGGCACTGATCGCCGCTTCTAGCCAATCTTTGCCACTATCCACTTCGTCGGCGATCGCTAGGGCAATCATTTCTGAATCCGTCGTTGTGAGAAAATCACAGCCCTGATGCACTAGATGTTCTCTGAGTTCTACGGTATTCACCAAGTTGCCATTATGGGCCAACGCTAATTTGCCTAACCGAGTGTCCACAATGGCGGGTTGAGCATTGACTTTATGACTAGAACCCGTTGTGGAATAACGATTGTGACCAACGGCGATATGACCGATTAATTCGTCGTGTAAAACTGATTCCTTAAATACCTGGGATACCAACCCCATATCCTTGTGGCTATGGACGCGATCGCCGTCAAAGGTCGCAATTCCTGCTGATTCTTGACCCCTGTGCTGGAGAGCATAAAGCCCAAAATAGGCTAACTTAGCAACCTCGCCTTCGGGACAATAGATCCCAAATACACCACAGGCTTCTTCAGGTTTATCGGAACGGGAGACATCGAGATGATGACTGTCATCAGTGACCTTGGGATTGGCAAGCATCCTAATTGGGGAACTCCTGGTAATGGGGGATTCAGTTAGAGAAAAATAAACGCTTAAATATTCTAGGCTAGGAATTTTAAAAATAAAAAGAGTTGAAGAAAATTCTCCTTAACATTTCTTTAACCTAATCTTAGCAGGATTCAGTGCAGCCCTTTTGGGAAAATCCTCTTTTCCATTTGCCATAGTCTGATAAACTAGCTACATTAGTGTGTAGAGTCATTTTTTAGGAAATTTTTACATCATGGAAAGTGTTGCCTATATCTTGGTTTTGACGATGGCGTTGTCCGTCCTATTTTTTGCGATCGCGTTTCGGGAACCCCCCCGCATCGAAAAATAATTCCCAATCAATTCTGCGGTTTTACAAAAAAGCCTTATTTTTTGCTACGAGCTATCTAAAAATTTTTTCGTACTTCCCTTAAGTAGGCTAAAATAGCGAAGATAGCTCTATTTGTTGTTATTTAGAAACCTTGAGGTCTCTAGTAAAAATGTTTAGCTAATTAAAACTCCTTACCTGGACTTTGATAATGCAATGTCCCTACTGTCAACATAACAATAGTCGTGTCCTAGAATCCCGCTCCAGTGAAGGGGGACAGAGTATTCGTCGTCGTCGGGAATGCCTAGAATGTAAACATCGCTTTACCACCTATGAGCGAGTCGAATTTGTTCCCATTACCGTCATAAAAGCAGACGGCAAAAAAGAATCTTTCGATCCATCCAAGCTACTCAGGGGAATGGTACGCGCCTGTGAAAAAACAGGTCTTTCCTATCAAAGATTAGAAAGAATCGTCGAAGATATTGAAGCCCAGATTCAACAAAGCAACAATCGAGAAATTAGTAGTCAGGATATTGGTCAATTGGTATTGAAATATCTTCAAAAAGAAAATGAGGTGGCCTATATCCGCTTTGCCTCCGTTTATGGTCGTTTTCAAGGAATTACCGACTTTGTAGAAACCTTAAATCACTTAAAAACAGATAGCCCATCTCCTTGGGAAACGAGTCATGAGGCTTTAATCGAAGAGGATTCGACCGCAATGCTCACATCTTGATGGATTTGTAATGATAGATAATCTCAATCGTTGTGCGTGGGTCAAAGCCGATCCCCTGGAAATTGCCTACCATGACCAGGAATGGGGAGTTCCGCTCCATGATGACCAACGATTATTTGAATTCTTGATTTTGGAAGGGGCGCAGGCGGGATTGAGTTGGAGTACGATTCTCAAAAAACGAGAAAATTATCGTCTTGCTTTTGCTCAATTTGATGCTGGGATTGTTGCGGGCTATGATGCGGGTAAAGTAGAAGAATTAATGCAAAATGCGGGAATTGTCAGAAATCGACGAAAAATAGAAGCCACTATCATTAATGCTCAAAATTTTTTGGAAATTCAGCAAAAATTTGGCTCGTTTGACGATTTTCTTTGGCAATTTGTGGATGAAAAACCGAAGCAAAATCATTGGCGATCGCTGACAGAAGTTCCCGCAACCAGTCCAGAATCGGATGCACTCAGTAAAGCTTTGAAAAAACAGGGTTTTAAATTTGTCGGTTCAACGATTTGTTATGCGTTGATGCAGGCAGTCGGTATGGTCAATGATCACACAACGGATTGTTTTTGCTATCGAAAATGATGATTTTTCTGATTTTTTAGTCTATTATTGCCCAATCTGGAAATAACGCGATCGCTGAGGCATAATAAAAAGGTTCTCAAAAAATTTTAGCGGCTATGAATCGTAAACGCTTTGTGATTGAAATGGGTATGGGCATTGATCAACATGGTCAAGATCCAACGGTGGCGGCGGCTAGAGCTGTCCGTAATGCGATCGCCAATAATGCGTTGCCAGGGGTTTGGGAAGTGGCAGGTTTGAGCCATCCCGATGAAATAATTGTGGAAGTCCAGGTCGCCGTTCCCTATCCTGAAGAGGTTCGGGCGGAAGAAGTTTTAGCGGTCTTACCTTTTGGGCAAAAAACGTTAAAAGTAGAATCAGGGGGAATGGTTGTTCAGGGCAGGGCAATTCCTGAATTAGCGGATAAAAATGATGAAATGTTAATTGCGGTTGCGGCGGTGACTGTTTTTATTGAAACTTATTAATTTTGTAAGGTAAACTTATTTGAAACCTGGCAGCGAAAAAGTTCCTCCGCAGATGCAAAGTAAATTTGATGAAATTACTAAACTGACAGATGCCTTCTGTTCCCAATCTCTCAATAGTGAATATGCCCAGATGTCTCGTCAATTAACGGCGGCTCTTTGTCGGAAACGTCCTTCACCCTTAACCACTGGAAAAGCTAATTCCTGGGCCTGTGGGATCATTCATGCCCTCGGAATGGCGAATTTTCTTTTTGATTCTTCCCAGACTCCCCACGTTAAAGCGACTGCAATCTATAAACATTTTGGAATAGCAGAAAGCACAGGTCAGGGTAAATCGAAACAGATTCGGGATTTGATGAACATATCTCAGATGGATAGACATTGGACATTACCGAGCAGAATAGACGATAATCCGATGATTTGGATGCTTTCAGTGAATGGTTTCATTATGGATATTCGCCAAGCTCCCCGTCATCTTCAAGAAGAGGCATTTCAGAAGGGGTTAATTCCCTATTTACCAGAAAATTGATCATCCGATCACCTCTAATCCTAAAAAATTCAAGTTGCGATCGCCTAAAAATCTGAGTACGTCCAGCCTATTCAACATTGTTAATTCTTCAAAAATTATTCTTAAAGAATTAGCGATACTTAACGTCTAAAAAGTCGGTAAAAACAATTGAATATAGGCTGTAATTATTGCCTGTCCGAAAAAAATACTTAATAATGCTCCTCCTGCTAAAAAAGGCCCAAAGGGAAAGCCCTGTCTTTTTTTTAAGAGTCCTAACGCGATCGCTCCTCCCCCCACAATAGCCCCTAATCCACAGGCTAATAATGCGGTTAATAAGAGGGATTTCCAACCTAACCAAGCTCCAATCATGGCGGCTAATTTGGGATCGCCGTCTCCCATTGCCACTTGTTCTAAAAAAAGTGTTCCAATTAATCGAATCAGATCAAATAACCATAATCCTAAAACCGCACTCGCGATCGCCCCAACAAAAGATTGGGGAAAATTACCCATTTGCCAACCCTGAAGTCCTTGAAACACAATTCCCACAACTAAACCCGATTTCGTTAAACTACCTGGCAAAGTCATCGTATCCCAATCAATCAGTGACAACGCCAACAACCAACTAATTAAAATCCAATTTCCCAAAGTATTTAACGTGAAACCAAACTGCCAAAATACTAGACAAAAGATTAAACCTGTAATTGCTTCGATTAGAGGATAACGGGCAGAAATAGAAGTCTGACACCAACGACATTTTCCCTTTAACCAGAGCCATCCAAAGACGGGGACATTTTCGGTTTTCCCCAAAGCATGATAACAACTCGGACAACGGGAAGGAGGATAAATTAAAGATACATTTGCAGGAATTCGATAAATGACGACATTTAAAAAACTACCGATGGAGGCTCCAAAGATGAAAACAAAAATGTATATAAAAAGAAAAAGAATATTATCCATCAAGATTTTTTGGGTAAATTTGGTAAGTTACTTTGGGAGCAAGCCTTGCTACCCCCATCAAAATATTCTGTGGGGGCGAATTGCGATCGCCCGATAACTTAGGTCAATTTAAAAGTGAGGGGTTCACAAAAGCTGTCAATCGCTGATTTTAAGGCATATAAAACGACTGGTGTTACTAAGACTTTAGGACAGATTTTTGTTTCAATTAAACATTCGACGGCAGTAGCGATATTTCCTGCCAATAATTCATCCCGAAATTCTGAGCGACAAATTTCCACGCGACAACGTTTTGCGAGTCCGTCTAACCAATCAGTGCGATCGGGTTGTTGTCCCACTTGAATTGCTAAAGTTAGGGCCGCATCTTCAATATTTCCTTCGCAATCTTCAATGCAATCTAGGGCTAATAGAGCATCGGGAAAAAGAGCTAGTTGAGAACGATATTGGGCAATTTCCTGGGAAGTTAAGAATAACATAAATCAAGTCAATTGATGAAATACAGAATATTTACAGACTAATAATGACAATTCTGTTAATGATTATAATTGATCTGTCCGTACTCCTTCTGTATCGTATCAGTTCTACATTTCAAAATATTGCGGAAATGATCGTCGATTTCACAAAATTCAAAAAGACAGGTTAAGCTAACGATAGTCACAATCATGGAGTGACCCGATGGGAGACAACAACGCGATCGCAACCCAAGGATTAACCAAGCAGTTTGAACGCTATATTGCTGTCAAAAATATCGACCTAGAAGTGGCTGAAGGCGAAGTTTACGGATTAATTGGCCCCAATGGTGCGGGCAAAACTACCTTGATCCGTCTTTTAGGCATGGCCGAAGAAGCTACGGTGGGAGAAATTTATCTATACGGCGATCGCATCGTTAAAGAAGAGAGCAACCTACGGCTGAAGCAGTATATTGGCTATTTACCCGATGATTTTCCCCTCTACGAAGAGTTAACGGTCTGGGATTATCTGGATTATTTTGCTCGTCTATATTTTTTAAAAACGCCCCATCGTCGCCGCCGTTTAGAGGAAGTTTTAGAATTGGTTCAATTAACCAGTAAAAAACATAGTATTATTGCCACTTTATCGAGGGGAATGAAACAACGTTTAAGTCTGGCGAGAACCATTATTCATGAACCGATTTTATTATTACTAGATGAGCCTGTATCGGGTTTAGATCCCATTGCTCGGATGCAGTTTCGAGAAATTATTAAAGTATTACAAAGTGCGGGAATGACAATTTTAATTTCGTCCCATGTTCTCAGTGATTTAGCAGAACTTTGTACTTCAATTGGCATTATGGAATTAGGATCGCTAGTCGAAAGTGCATCTCTCAAAACATTATACGAACGATTATCCCATCAACAAATTCATATTGGCATTTTAAATAATCCTCAGGTATTAATTCAAGAATTAAAACAATATTCCTGGGTAGAAAACTGTGAAATAATTCCCGACTCTCAGCGAGTTAAAGTTGATTTAACAGGAAACCTAGAGGACAGTGCTAATTTACTGCGATCGCTGGTTTTAGCAGGATTACCGATTACGGAATTTCATACTAGTCGAGAAGATTTAGAAACGATTTTCTTAAAATTAGGACATCAACAAGCTTCCTAATATGTATTTTAAATTTATGTCAATTCAGGAGAGTATTACCTTTATGGTTTCCATCTTAAACAAATTCATTAACCAATTCATTGAAAGAACAGGAACATTGTGGGAAGACATTACCACCGATAACTTTCACCAAAAGCTAATGACTACAGGTGATCAATTCTTTATGCCG
>JBEIFD010000041.1:0-12076 GCA_040382535.1 Merismopediaceae cyanobacterium | reverse complement strand
TTTTATGCTTGAGCAATTTGACCCTCTGCTCCCCGCTAATTCCTCCTGATTTTTCAAATTTAGAATTGCTGTCCTACTGACCTAGAATTTGTATTTGTTATATTCGGCATGGGTTAGGAAAGGCTCATAAGCAATGAGTTTAAGACTAGGGATCTATTTGCCAGACGAGACAAAAGGTTTAAAATACTCTCAAACGAGTCAAGTCTCGGCTTCCAAAATGCTGTAAAATTCAAACAAGCGAGTACTAGATAAGGATAATAGTGAGTAGACAATGACCAAAGTCAGCCAAATTCTCCGCCAAGAGGTGGTAGGGGCGCGTAGATTAAGTAATTATTTTTGGGCAACCGTTTCTTCCATCGGGGGAATAGGTTTTCTATTGGCTGGGCTTTCTAGTTACCTGAAGGTCAATCTGCTCTTGGTGAGCGATCCCAGTGACTTACAATTTATTCCCCAGGGCGTTGCCCTTCTTTTCTATGGATTTGCGGGTTCATCCCTAGCTTTTTATGTATGGCTGACCATGATTTGGAATGTCGGGGGCGGCTATAACGAATTCAATCAAGAAACAGGCAAGATCACGATTTTTCGCTGGGGATTTCCAGGAAAAAATCGTCGCATTGAGTTAATTTGTCCGATCGCCGATGTCCAGTCAATCCGAGCAGATATCAAAGAAGGCATCAATCCTAGACGCTCCCTTTATTTACGGGCAAAACAAAGACGAGATATTCCCCTAACTCGTGTGGGTCAACCCATTTCTTTGGCGAGTTTAGAAAATCAGGGAGCGGAGTTAGCCCGCTTTTTAGGCGTTCCCCTAGAGGGCCTTTAATCCCAATTAATTTTAATCACACAAAACAACGAATGATGAATATGACTCAATCTTGGTGGCAAGCCCTAGCTTCTGGTTTCTTGTTGGCCAGTATTCTACTGACAGGCTGTTCTAATTCGGATGCTGTCCCCCCGCAAGCAAGTGCGTCCCCTGCGACCACTGCCCAAGTCCAAAATTTGACCATGACTAATTACAAACCTCGACTAGAAGGCAAAGCCACCGTTGAGATGATTGTCAATGGTTCTCCTATTACCATTGAGGTAGATGGAGAAAATGCCCCGATCACGGCGGGAAATTTTGTAGATTTAGTAGAAAGAGGGGTTTATAACGGATTGACCTTTCATCGAGTGGTCAAAGATCCCCAGCCCTTTGTGGTGCAAGGGGGAGATCCCAAGGGTAACGGCACGGGAGGATTTATTGATCCCACAACGAAAAAAACTCGTGATGTTCCGCTAGAAATTAGAGTGAAAGATAAAAATGACCCCGATCAAGCTGGAGAGTTGGTCTATGGTCAGGGATTAGGTCAACAATCGGGTATTCCCAACCCTTCAGTGGTTTTACCCCACAAACGGGGAGCTTTAGCGATGGCTCGTTCGCAAATGCCCAATTCTGCTTCATCTCAGTTTTATTTCGCCCTTTCTGATGATCTGGGTTTTCTAGACGGCGATTACGCGGTTTTTGGTTATGTCACCAGTGGGATGAATGTGGTTGACAAAATCAAACAGGGTGACAAAATTCAATCTGCTAAGGTTGTTTCGGGGGCGGAAAACTTGAAAAAGTAATCTTATGAGGTCAAGTTCTGCTTAAGGTCGGAATTGGGGATGGAGAGAATTTGTTTAGGAACACCGATTTGAATGTCTTGTTCATCAAAGGCTAACTTTAGACGACGACGAAATTCTCTTTCCACGTCCCATTGGCGCAGTCTTTTAACCGTAATTCGCATGATCAGTTGGATTCCTGTATGGGAAACCTGATCTACCGCAATCATGGTGACTGGTTCTATAATATCCTCTTGCCATTGGGGATCAACTGCCATTGTGCGAGAAACTTCTCCCATTAATGCGATCGCATTGTTGACATCGGTATCATAGGCAACTTCGATCATGAAATTGACCCGTGACCAATCTTTACTGAGATTGTGGGCGACCATGATTTGGTTATGGGGAATCGTCATTAAACGTCCGTCCGCGCCAAGGCGAATTTGGGTAGCCCGCAGACTCATATTCTCCACCATCCCAATAAGTCCTTGAAATTCCAACATATCACCAACCGCATATTGATCTTCCGTAATAATCAGAATGCCATTGATCCAATCTTTTAATAAATTCTGAAAGGAGAAAGTCAGAGCCGCGCCGATTAAACCCGCTCCTGTCAGCAAAGAACTGGGAAAAGCTCCCTTCCAAGCTAAAAACCAAATAATTCCGAGACACCAGGACGAAAAGCTGATCATTCCCCGTGAAACGTCTAATAGGGTAGGAACCCGCAAGAGCCGTCGTTGGTAGTTCTCGGAAAAAAGATCGGCTTCTTCAACCCATTCTTGTAATTTGTAATTCACATAAAAATTCACTAAAAGGCTAATAAAAGTTAAAAATAGCCAAATAATAAAAATTCGTAACGGAATCAATAACAAACTCCGTCCTCCTAAGCGAGTTTCGGGAAATATATACAAAATCATCGTTATTCCCCCAAACCAAATGGACAATAGCCCTATGCGTTCCAGTCTTCTGAGCCAAATATTCAGCGTTAACTTTTGCTGGAGGTTTGCTTGTTTCCGAAAAGCGGCCAAAAGAGTCAGGGGTTGGGGGAATAGATGGTCATTTAGGGTTTCTTCTTGGGATGGACGATCTGAGATCGAAGCAATTTCTTCCTTCAGTGTTTTTTGAAAAATGTGAAACCGTTTTTTCAAGAATTTTTGCGATCGCATTAATAATAAACTGAGCAAAACCATTGCCAAGGCGATCACTGTCATCGAGAGAAATTGACGTTTGCGAGCTTCAGGCTGACGAGTTTGCCGAGCTTGAATCAGGGCTGTACGAATAATTTGACTCCATCTTTGCGCCAACTCCTCCACAGAAGACGGATCAATTTGGGCATCGATTTCAGTCACCGTGAGAATTACCTGCTGGGCTAACTCCGCGCCATCAGAAGCAACAATGACCGTTAAGTTATTCAGAATAGACGGTCTGACATCGAGGGTCTTAGGATCGAAGCCTAGATTAATCAAATGATAGAGATTCGCTTCGATCCGTTGAACTCTTCTTTGAATTGGCGATAAATTATCATTTAGCGCGATTTCTGACGGAGAAAAATGCGGAGAAGCAATCTGAAATAAAGCAAATCCATCTAAATGAATAGGGGCAAATTCGATATCCCCTACGGAAAAAATTCGGGGACTGGATTGCCCCAAAGTAAAACGGTTTGTTGAGGGAGAAAGAGAGGGCTGGGCCGTCGATTGCATTCCCCAAAAAACGACCAGAGACAAGGTTAATAAAAAAGAGGAGACAATGGCGATTCCTTTCGGGATTATTTTGAATTCAAAGTAACTAAAATCGAGCTTGATGAACATTCACACTAATCACTAATTTCTACAACTATTCCAAGCTTTTGATCACAATAATAGCAAGAAAGCCCAATAAATTAGACAATCCCACAATGGGGCCTCCCTTCGCATAGGCTTCTGGCAACATGGTTTCTGCAATTACCGTCAGCATCGCTCCCGCCGCGATCGATTCCAATAAGGAAATAACTGATTCTGGCACATCGGCAAACACCACGCTACCCACCGCCGACAAAATCCCCGTTAAGAGCATGATGGATGTCCACATAACCAAAATTTTGGGAATGGAAAAACCCTGTTCTTTCATGCCTTTGGAACTGGATAATGCTTCGGGATAGTTGGCGATAAATAATCCTGCTAAGAGTGAATTACTTAGGGGCTGAGTTGCCAAATGCGCCCCGATGGTTAGGGCTTCGGGAATGCCATCCATCAACAGTCCAAGCCAAATCGACATGGGGGCATTCGGATGTTCCTTGACCATTTCTGTCATCATGGCCGCCGAAGGAATTAACCGACCTGCATTCATGCTGTCGAGAGTTTGTTTGACCCAATCTGTAATTTTCGTTAGTTCAAAACCCTGCCTTTTTTGGAGATAATTATGGAGACGGGGATCTTCTAAAAAGAGTTTGATGCTCTTTTCTAAACTTTCTGATTGTTGCAACATTTCTTCAAAGTCCTGTTTTCTTAAAATCCAAATGGCTACCTCTGTTTTTGCGATCGCGGTCACGGTATGAGCTAAACCCGTAATAAACGCCAATTCCCCCAAAGCATCCCCAGACGTTAATACCAAAGAAGGCTGATTGAGATGACTGGGATAGAAAACTTCAACTTCTCCCTGCTCAATAAAATAGAGGTAATCGGCAACCTCACTCGGTTGGAAAAAAATATGACCCTTGTCCTGATGGCGATAGATTAAACGAGCGGCAATGTCCTCTAGATCTTCTTGGGGAAGATAGCTAAAGACGGGAAATCGACGAATTTGACGGGCTAACTTCAGAAATTCAGCTTCTTTCTGCTCTATTTTGACGGCACTAGGAATTTTTCTGTCCTGATGAATTTTTTCTTGGGCTAAATTAACCCAGGCTTGAACTTGATTTTGGTCTAATCCCTGATATTTCTGTAGATAATCAGCGATTTCTTCACTTTGAATGATGTTTTCCGTTATTTCCAATACATAGGGAGAAATTTCTAACAATTCTTCAAAATCTGAACGAGATAAAACCGCCAATTGAGTATCTTCTACAACAACAGCAACGGTTTGGTGAGGAGATCCCGTAAAAAAAGCTAATTTACCAAAAATATCATTCGTTACTAGGTGTTTAAACGGAGTCAAGCCCGCCTGGGGGTCTAATAGATCTATTTTGCCTTGATCGATAATATAAAGACTTTCGCTGGGATCACCCTGACGATACAAAGTAGTTCCTTTTGCATAATAGGCAACCCGCAGACATTCTGCTAATTGTTGTCGCCATTGTTGGGGTAGGTCTTGAAAAACTTCAAGGCGTTTTAATTGACTAATTTTTTGTTCAAAGCGACGACTTTCTCGTTGTGTTAGGTAGCTTAAAGTCGTCGATGGTTTGCGTAAAAATCCCCCCTGAATTGTTAACAATTTGATTCACAAAAGTAAAGAATAAACTACCAATAATTGAACCAATAATTAATTCTAAAAGATGCCCTTTCTCTTTTGCACTTCCGATTAAATCGATGGTCACAGCCCCCAATAATGCTCCACCACCAAAGGCAATCAAAAAAGCTAAAGCTCGATTTTTCGGTTTCCAGAATAGGGCGGTTACGGCTCCGAGGGGCATGGAGCAAGAACTAATGATTCCAGCGATAAAAGCATTCCAAAAAACTGTTTCAAACATAAATGAGTCCTGATATGAAGTTAAAAAATAGAGGGAGAAAAGCCCCCTCTAATCATTTTTTGGTTTATATTTTGCACTTAAATGCTAATTTTCTGTTACTTATCAGGGAGCGTTATTTTAAAATCAGGGGTGATTTCATCCGCCGCCGCCGCAATTTGTTCTTTAACGTTCTGGGGTAATTCAATAAAGCCTAATTGTCCTGCTTGTTTTTGTCCTTCGGTTAGGCCAAATTGAACCATTGCTTCCATTGCGATCGCCAGATTGGGATTGTCATACTTTTTATATAACAACATCCAAGTATAGGTAACGATGGGATAGGAGGTTTCTCCAGGAGGATCGGTAATAAATGCCCGTAAATTTGGGGGTAATTCAACCTGAGCGAGAGTTGCCGAGCCTGATTCATTGGAAGGAGCGACAAATTTTCCTGCTTTGTTTTCTAAAGAAGCCATGCTCAAATTACTTTTGGTGGCAAAGCCATATTCCATAAAACCAATGGAACCTTGAGTTTGAGCGACTAAAGCGGCAACTCCCTCATTTCCCCGTCCACCAATAAATCGTCCCTTTGCGGTTGGCCACTGTACTGCCGTTCCTGTGCCGATCGCCTTTGCCCAAGCGGGACTAATATCATTTAAGTGACTGGTAAAAACGGCTGTTGTGCCACTGCCATCGGAACGGTGTACGACGGCGATCGGTCGATTCGGTAAAGTCACTCCAGGATTTGCTTTAGCAATTTTAGGATCATTCCAATTGGTAATATTACCCAAGAAAATATCGACATAGACCTCCCTGGATAATTGCAGGTCTTTTACTTCTGGCAAATTGTAGGCTAAAACAATACTTCCCGCCGTCATTGGTAGCATCAAAACGCCCCGCTTGACCTTAGCGATTTGTTCATCGGTCATGGCGATGTCGCTTGCGCCAAAATCAATAATGTTATTGGTAAAACGTTCTATCCCTGCGCCACTGCCGACGGATTGATAATCAAATTGGAGTTGGGGAACGGCTTGATTCAACAAAACAAACCAGTTTTTATACAAAGTCGCTGGAAAAGATGCGCCTGCACCAACGGGTCTGATGGTTTCTTGGAAAGGGAGCTTAATGCCAACATTGTTTTCTGTTGCATTTTGGTTGTCACCGCCACAACTATTTAACCCAAGGGCGATCGCCAGCATACTGACAAAACTGATGACACGATAGGAATAATTTTTCATAAGTTTAATGACTTAATCTTGCTTTAGTGTTTTCAGTAATTTCACTAATGTAATAGATCTTGTCAATTTTATGAATAACTTGTATCCCAAAATACATGGCACAAAAAAAAGGCCATAGGGGCCTAAAGCTCAGAAACATTGATGCTTAAAGAAATCGAAAAAAACTGATTAACCAATTATTAACCAATTATTAATCAACTATTAACCAACTATTAACCAATCAAGGTTATCTCTCCCGTTTTTAAATTCGAGTAACCACCCACTATCTTGAGCTTATTGTTGGTAATTAAGTCAGCAATAACGGGAGATTTTTTGAGTTGTTCTATCTGATACAACACATTGGCTTCCGTTGCTTTTTTGACAACTGCTTTATCATCTGCCTTGCCTAAATAATTGGCGATCGCGGGTCTGATATTGTCGAGAATTATTCCAATTTTCCCTGGAACTTCTGCTCCTTTCATGGTGGCAACAACAGCACCACAACTTTGATGACCAATAACAACTAAAGCCTTAGCTCCCAATACTAATGTTCCGAATTCCAGACTCCCAATGGATTCACCATCGGCCATATTGCCAGCGTTCCGAACTACAAAAATATCACCGACACCGCGATCGAAAACGATCTCAACGGGAACCCGTGAATCAGCGCAACTTAACACCGCCGCAAAAGGAGCTTGTCCCGCCGCCACTTCTTCAAGACGTATATTTGTTTGATTCGGATTCTGTCGTTTTTGTTTGACAAATCGTTGATTTCCCTCCATCAATTTAGCTAAAGCTTCATCGGGAGTCATATCATTTTGGGCCACTACTTCATCAGGTTTAACTAAATTTGAACCTAAAACCGTAGCGATTAAGCTAGTGCCAACAACACCACCACCGTACTTGATTAAATTGCGTCGAGAAAAGTTAGACTCTGATTGATTACTCATAAATTCAATACCATTAAATAATGTAAAAAGATTGGACTTAATGAACTAAGCTTCGGGACTGAAATGCTCCTTGAGTTTCGTTTCTTCCTCATGGGTTAAATTAGACTGAATGAGTTCGGCAGTAACTCCGCCCAGGGCATCTTCTACCTTATCAATGGTTACATCTCCTGTAAATAGAAAGAGAGCCGATGTTCCTTCCGTGACTTTGCTTTTGACATCATTAATAAAATTATCATTAATGCCATAATCCCCCAGGGAACCGCTCAACGCCCCCATTGATGCACCAACGGCGATGCCAAAGATAGGACAGAAAAAGATTAATCCAAAGAGTAATCCCCAGAACGCACCATCTAATGCACCTAATCCTGCTAAATTGACGGCTTGTTTGGTTTTAGGTTTCTTTTTACCCACAGCCCAGGAAACCGTCGCCGCATCTTTAATTTCAATAAGCCGTTCCTTTTGTAATTGGGTTAATTTCGTCAATACTTCTTCCGCACCTTCGGGGGTGCTAAATTTCCAGACGGTCAGAGTTGCCATAATTTGATTTTGGGTTGGTTTTCAAAGATCTTTTTTAGTTTACAATGGATCGGAAAATTGAGAGTATTATGAATCAATCTTTATCGTTGCTGGATACCCAAATCTCGGATATTGATCAACTTTTGGTGTTAATTCAGGATTTTTATCAACATTTTGACTATCCCTACACAGAATCAGAAAAACGCCTCACCCTGGAAAATTTATTTGAAAGACCAACGGCGGGGCGTATTTATCTAATTCAGAAAGATGAAAAAATAGTCGGTTATGTTTTTCTTTCCTTTTATTTCAGTATTGAATTTGGAGGAGTTACTGCTTTTATTGATGAGCTTTTTGTTTTGCCTGGCGATCGCGGTCAAGGAATTGGTTCTAGGGTGATTCATCTTGTTGAACAAAAATGTCTTGAATTAAATCTGAAAGCAATCCATCTAGAATCTGAAAGAACTAACAAAGGAGCGATCGCACTCTATTTAAAATTAGGTTTTGTCGATTATGACCGACAGCTAATGACAAAAAAGTTAGATTAATCTGCTCCTCTCATCTCATTAAGCATCTTATTAATAAGAGAGTTTCCCATAATTTAAGGCAATGGCTCTATTCTCTCTTTAGCCCGAACTTCTTCCACCCGATTGATGGTAAAAATTAGGGTAAATTGTTGACCGATTTCTCTCTCTAAAAAAGATTCTAATAGCTTCACTTGTTTCTCGGTGACTGGTTCCTGGGCCTTCACTGACAGAAGCACTTGGGGAGTTTTTTCTAGCCAATTAACCCGAAGATCGGTTAATTCTAATCTCTGAAAAGTGACAGTTCCATTGGTCAGGGCATCTCGAATACTGCGTTGTATCCGTGCATTTTGTACTAAGCGAGAAAAGCTTAAACCCAGGGGAATTAACAAAAGTGAAGTGAGAATAATTGCGGCTAATAGGGGTTTTCCTGCTTGACGTAAGGGGGCATAACCCGCACTGAGAAAAACCATCATACAAGCCAACGCAATGCCTAATAAATTGGTTAAATACAGAAGGGTTGCTCCTCGACTTAAAATCCAATTTCCTTGGGATAATCCCAAACCCACCACACAAACGGGTGGCATCAGGGCAACAGCGATCGCGGTTCCCGCAAAGGTATCGGAGACCTTGGATTGAATTTTGCTATAGCCTCCAATGGCTCCTGCGGCGACGGCAATGCCCAAATCCAAAAGATCTGGCTGGGTTCTTGCGAGAATTTCACTACCATAGTTGGTAATCCCCGTTAACCATCCTATCAAGCAGGAAAGAATTACCGCCAAGATTGTCCCTACTACCACAGAAACGCTTCCTGTCCGAAAAAGGAAACTATCTCCCACCAAGGCTCCAAAAGCCAAACCGCGAATCGGTAACATCAGGGGCGCGACCAGCATCGCTCCAATAATAACCGCCGTACTATTCGATAAAAGGCCAAAGGTGGCGATCATACAGGAACTAATAATCAAAATCAGATAGGGCATATCCAATTTTGATTCATCTAATAACTGCGATCGCACCTGGTTGAGATGGGGCGAATCCATTTGTTTCCACTTCAGCCATCGTAAATATTTCAGGATGATTTTGGGGGGGGACATCTTATGAGCCTCCAGTGTCAAAAGTAACTTAATTCTACTCGTTTTGTTGGCCCTTAAGAATAGGGAAAGTATAATCTCCATGTTCAATAAACCCGAATTAAGCTTTGATTGATTAAAAATGATCAAACTGCCCTAGGCGACGAATATTACTCATAGCCTAACTGAATGGAACCCAGGGGCAAAATTATTTCGGTGGTTGCACCTGGTGATTTTAAACGAACTTTTAACTCTCCTTGAGCCGTAATTCCTGTAATCATTCCTGGACAGTTTTCAATTAAAACGGATTGTCCTAAATTAATAAAATACTTTAAATAAGCTGATAAAATAGATTCAATCCCTTCTTTTTGATAACGTTGATGTCCTAAAAACAATCCTTGTAAAGTGATGGCGGCTAATGCCTCTAGGGAAAGGATAGAAAAGTTTTTTTTCTGGGTTAAAACTGTTTCCAAATTAATACCTGTGCTTGGAACAGAATTAGATCCATTAATCCCGACTCCAATAACACTTTGCATAATTTTTTCTTGATAAACTTTCGTTTCTGTTTTAATACCGCCTAATTTCTTTTTTTCTAAAATCAAATCATTGGGCCATTTTAAAGACACCGCAATTCCCTGTTGTCTTAAACTCTCGGCAATTCCCCAGGCACTCCACAGGGTAATATGGGGGCCTTGTTCAACGGCTATTTCCATTGGTAAACCAAGAGATAAATACAAGCCTCCCTGCTCAGATTGCCAACTCCGTCCCCACTGTCCCCGTCCTGCGGTTTGCTCTGAAGCGATCGCAACGAGTAGATTATTCTCTCCCTGCTCTAGGCTGTCCCAGACAATTTGATTGGTTGAGGGAATCTGATCGAAGAGTAAAATAGACAGATTCTCCAGCCAGGCGGGATCAAGGGATTTGGCCAATTCTGTCTCTAGTTTTTCTCGATCCAAGGTTTTGAACATGGCCAATTACCCCCATAATAGTTAGTAATAATTCATCAATAAAGGCAATGGAAAAGAATCTCTGGCAATGGAAAATCTGGAATAATCTCCCCTATTTAACCTGTTCTTTACTGGAGGGTTGGCAACATGGCTTTTTTACCCAGGATTTTTATCCCCGTTTGCCCGAAGAATTGGTCACCGTACTAGACTCCAACGCCACTGTTTATCGGGTTAAACAAGTTCACGGCGATCGCGTTTTAACCCCCACAGAAATTCATCATGTCATGAGCCAGGGAGAATCGGAAGACGTTTTACCCCCTGCGGATGCCGTGCTGAGTGAACAATCCCAACAAGCTGTCTGGGTTGCTAGTGCCGATTGTACGCCTGTTTTAATCGGAGATATCCTGACGGGACGGGTTTCAGCCATTCATGCGGGTTGGCGCGGAACGGCTCAACGCATTGTCCCTAAAGCCGTAGAGCATTTTTTAAAACAGGGAAGTCAGTTAGAAAATTTACGTTTCGTGATGGGCCCCGCGATCGCAGGAGAAGTATATCAAGTGGATCGGTCAGTCGGTGCCGAGGTGGGCGCAAGTTTATTTCTTTCCGAAACAAAAGCCCCAGCAGAGATTTTATCGACCCTACAGGCATTACCGACTCCTCCTATTTTGCCCGATCCCGATCTCGACAAAGTTCGTTTGGATGTACGCCAGATAAATTTTTTACAGTTAAAGCAACTGGGCATTAAACCCGAAAATATCGCGATCGCTCCCGAATGTACTTACCAAAACCCCAACCGATTTTTTTCCTACCGTCGTACCCACGAAAAAAAGGTGCAATGGTCTGGCATTGTTAGTCGTTAACCAGGTCTTGAATTCTCTAATTGTCATAAAATTAGATGAAGTTTATCTTAATTTTAAAAAATTGATTATGTCGCGATCGCTCACAGGTATTGAAGAAAAAATCACCAAAATTGAAACGGATACCACCGAATTTTTCCAGGAATTTCAGCATTTTTACCGCCAATATTTAAAATTATTAAGCTATTGCATCGAGCAACAATTAATTCTAGCAGCCCACCATATTTGTACCGAAATTTATCCCGATGCCTTTCTCCGACTCACGTTCAATCAACGTCAACGCTTACAAGACCGCCTTCGCAAATTAGGACGAGAATTTGAGGCTGATCTGTTTGTCTTTTTAAAAAATCAAGCTGAATTGTTGATAGAACCCGAAGAATCAGCAGAAAATCTCTCCTCCGAAATGACCGAAACTGAGGAAAATGAAAGCCCGCCCAAAACCGTTCCCCTGAATACAGCCAACCCCGATGAGTTACTGCACTGGAGTCGGGGCGTTGAATATGGCGTGCGCGAAACCCTAGAAAAAATCTCCAAAGAAGCCAATTCCCTCTTGAGAGGAGCGGCTATTTTATCCAATGCCATCCCCGCAAAAGTCTTAGAAATGGCCGTAGAAGCCGAAGAAAACGGGATCGGAATGAATCGCTCAGGACACCCTAACATCTTAAATTTATTGATAGAAGCAACCGCAGTCTCGGAATTAAACAATGATGACGAGAATGATGATGACGACGATGACGATGATGAAATGCCTAATCCTAGCTCTATTACCAAAATTACGGC
>JBEIFD010000040.1:0-12117 GCA_040382535.1 Merismopediaceae cyanobacterium | reverse complement strand
TCTCTCGTGTTCATGCGGATATTCGCCTAGAAGGAGATACTTACTATATCGAAGATGTGGGCAGTGCCAATGGAACCTACATTAATCACGGGACACTGATTAAAGGGAATCGGCATCGTTTGCGGGCGGGCGATCGCCTTTCGTTAGGGAAAGGAGATTTGATGACCTTTATTTTTCAACTGACCTAATTTTGACACCAGGAGGATTCATGGAAAAAAAGAGGCAATTTGGTTCAATTTTAGGCATCCCGTTTTATCTTGATTCTTCTTGGTTTTTGATTTTGGGATTAGTTACCCTAGCCAATGCGAGTGAAATTAATGGCGGAATTTTGCAAGGGCGTTCTCCCTGGTTGGGGTGGTTATTGGGCTTTGTGATGGCCTTATTGCTCTTTGGTTCGGTTTTATTACACGAATTGGGCCATAGTTTAGTGGCTCGTTCCCAGGGCATCACCGTTAATTCGATCACTCTCTTTCTCTTTGGCGGTGTTGCTTCTATTGAACGGGAATCCAAAACGCCGATGGGAGCTTTTTTTGTTGCGATCGCGGGGCCATTAGTCAGTTTCGCCCTGGGTATAGTCTTTTTAACCGTAGGAACTCTGAATGAAAAATCAGCCCTTTTAAATTATTTAACCGATGATTTAGGGCGAATTAATTTATTTTTAGGATTTTTTAATTTAATTCCTGGCTTACCCCTAGATGGAGGGCAAGTCCTCAAAGCTCTGGTCTGGAAAGTGTCAGGTGATCGCGTCACAGGAGTACGTTGGGCCGCCAGAAGTGGCAAATTCATCGGCGGTCTGGGTTTGTGTTTAGGTTTATTAGTAATTCTTTCTTTGGGGGATTTTAGCGGGGCTTGGTTGGCTCTCATTGGTTGGTTTGTCTGGCGCAATGCGGATGCCTACGACCGTTTAACGGATTTACAAAATAGTTTATTAAGCATTTTGGCGGCTGAGGTAATGACCCGCAATTTCCGCGTGATTGACGCTAATCTCACTCTGAAAGACTTTATTGATACTTATGTAATTAAAAATCCCCAGGAAAATTGTCTTTACTATGCCGCCTCAGAAGGTCGTTATCGGGGATTAGTACGGGTTGAAACCTTACAAAGTATTGAGCGCAGTGAGTGGGACTGGTTGACTCTCAAAGATATTGCCCAACCTCTCACGGAAATTCCTTCTGTTTCTGAGAAAACGCCTCTCGTTACCGTTGTCGATTTGTTAGAAAAAAATTCCTTCAGCGATCACGAAGCAGGACTGTGCGATCGCATTTTGACGGTTTTATCACCTGCGGGGGCAGTGGCAGGCGTAATTGATCGAGGAGATATTATCAAAGTTTTGGCCTTGAAACACCGATTACCCATTCCCGAAACCGAAATTCAACGAATCAAAGCGGAAGGAACCTATCCTCCCTTTTTACCTTTGGCGACTCTGATCAAAAATCTTGACCCCAAAGAATAAATTACGCCCTCAATTCTCAAAACACTAGGAGCGGCTTTAAATCATAGATTCAAGTGATTAAAAAACAAAAAAAGAGAGATCCAACAAAATATTGCCAAATCTCCCCTTACCTTCAATTATGCGAACTGAATTTTTATTATTAAACTGAAATTTCACTGACTTCACGAGTCATGTGGTCAAAGGGCGCGTCAATAAAAGCCGTATTGCTTAAACCCGCTTCAGTGGCCATTTCTTTGATAATATCTTTCATAATTTGGATACCCCGTACTGTCGGGCCGATGGGAACTCCTAAAGAGTTATAGGTTTCCCGTAATCCGTATAAAACTCTTTCATCTAAAACATGATTATCACCTGCAACCAAGGCATAGGTAGCATAACGGAGATAATAGTCCATATCCCGTAAACACGCCGAAAAACGACGAGTTGTATAGGCATTCCCACTAGGACGAATCAGTTCGGGAACTTCTTCAAATAATAAAGCGGCTGCTTTTTTGACAATATCGGATGAACTGGTATTAATCAGACTGGCGGCGGCGATGCGGGCTGAACCAGAGTCAAAGTAAGCTTTGAGTTCGTCCATCGCGTTTCGGTCTAGATATCGGCCAGTAACATCATAGTTTTTAATTAAGGTCGTAACCGCGTCTCTCATTAAATTGTTCTCCTATCAGTAGTTTGGGTGTGGCTTACCCATCAGGCGAATTTTTTAGTTTATCTAATATCATCATTTCCGAGTGAACACAAGTCAAGTCCCTTCAATCTATACGACACAAATCTATAGGTATTCTTTCTCTGGTATTTCTTGGGTACTACTGGAAAAAATGCGATCGCGCAGTGTCGTTAGGCGATCGCGGTTTCTAGAACCCTTGAATCAAGTGGGGAATCCTGGTGTATGTTAGTTAATTAAGAGTTTAACGGTTGATTCTCCTTCTCTCTTTGTGAGGCCTCTGTGACCGTCAACAAAAAATCCGTCCGTACTTCCTCTAGACCCTCTGCCAAGAACCCCCCCCCGAAAAAACAAAAAAGGGCATCGGGCAAGATGGTTCTGGATTAGTTTGGCTCTCACTGCGATCGCGGGTGTTTCGGCAGTAGGAGGCGCGTTATTAGCCTTTTCTCTAGCCTCCGTTCCCCTCAGACAAGCAAAGCTTACCCCCGCCCAAGCCGCTATTTTTGGCAAAGAAGAAACAATTTCCTATAAAAATCTCAATATTCCCCAACTCAGTCGCCCCGTCAATATTCTGGTTTTAGGGACAAAGGTTTTAACGTCCGACGTTCAAAGTAAACCCAAGGAAAATGAACGTTATTTTTCCCTCGTGAATTCGGTCAGTGGACTAACCGACACCATGATGTTAGTCCGCCTCGATCCGACCCAGAATAAACTCTCGGTTTTATCCATTCCCCGCGATACCCAAGCTGAAATCAGAGATCACGGTCTGAGAAAAATTAATGAAGCTAATGCCCTCGGTGGGCCATCCCTCGCCGCAGAAAGCACCAGTCATTTGTTGGGGGATGTTCCCATTGATCGCTATCTTAGGGTTAATGTCCAAGCTATTGAAAAGTTGGTTGATGCCCTGGGTGGGGTTACCGTTTATGTCCCAAAAGACATGAAATACCAAGATGATAGCCAACATCTTTACATCAATCTCAAGGAAGGAAAACAACATCTCGACGGTAATAAAACCCTGCAATTACTCCGTTTTAGGAAGGATAATTTGGGGGATATTGGGCGTATTCAACGGCAACAGATGGTAACTAGGGCTTTAGTTGAACAAGCTTTAAAACCGCAAACCTTGCTCAAAATTCCTGACATTCTTTCCATTTTACAAGCTTATATTGATACTAATTTAACGACTGAGGAGTTATTTGCGATCGCGGGAATGGCTGCCCAGACCAAGCGCAACGATGTGCAGATGTTGATGTTGCCTGGGGATTTTAGTAGTAACGGTAGGCGAGAAGTTAGCTATTGGTTGCCGAATCAAAGAAAAATTCAAACCTTAATGACTCAATATTTCGGTCACACGGCAGAATCAACCAGCCTAGAAGGAGAAGAATTGCGGTCTGACTCCACATCCGACCCCATGAAAGTCCGTATTGCCATTCAGGATGGATGTGATAATCCCGAAGCTGTCCAAGCTTTAGTTCGTTATTTGAATAAATTGGGCTATGGAAGGGTTGTGGTAGCGAGTAACTGGCGTGAACCCCTCAAATCGACTCGTATTGTGGCGCAAAATGGCGATGCTCTGGGGGCGGCCAATGTTCGAGCTAATTTGGGTTTTGGAGAAATATTAGTCGAGAGTACGGGTTATCTTGTGTCCGATGTCACGATTCAACTCGGCAAAGATTGGCAAAAAACAGCGACGTTTCGAGAGTAAGCGATAGAATCACGCCATTGGGAATGACGATTTTTGTGAAAATTGATTTGATGTCTCGATTTTATCAATTTACCGCTATGATTGATGGGGAATTCACACTCTCCTACTAAGAGACTCTTCAAGCTAAAATTAGTTTAAGAGCCTTATATTGTGATCTAAATTATTTAAAATAACTATGACTTCCTATACCTCCGCCACCGCTAGAGCCGAAATGAGTGAACTGCGGCGACTCAAAAGTTTATTACCACCAGAACTGCAAAGTTGGGTAATGGTGGAAGGAACAACGGAGATCAACCCGCCTCTCCTCCGTTCTGAAGAATTGGGTAGAGATGAGATTGAAATTCAGATTGACCTGACAAAGTGGGAAAATTTGGCGATCGACCAGCGCAATCTTTTGTTTTGGCATGAAGTTGCTCGTGTACAGAATGACACCATTCCCCGCGAAGGTTGGGAAATGGCCGCTTTGGCGATCGGCTTAGGCGGTGCGGTGGGAGAACTCTGGGTTCAAGATGGTCTCTTGCTTTTACTCGCCCTATCTCTCTGTGGGATTTCTGGTTATCGCCTCTGGCAAAAAAATAATGGGGATAAAAAACTCAAGGAAGCTATTGAAGCCGACGAAAAGGCGATCGCTCTAGCCACTCGTTTTGGTTATACCCTGCCCAATGCCTACAAAAGTCTGGGGAGTGCCTTTAAGACCTTAATTGAACAAACGCCTAACCGTCGTCAACGCAAATATTATGAATCTCGACTACAGGCCCTAAGACAAAGTGCCGCTAAAGCCAAAGCTAAAACAAAGCAAAGTGTTTGATAAAACCGCTCAGCAACCCGCTTAATCATATTTTTGAATTACGACCTTGTCTAGGACTGTTATGAATAAAAATCATTGAAATGTCAAACTTAGATTTTCCTATCGAATTGATTAATTGCTCCTCCACTATTTTTATTCCTAAACGGTTATCTGTTTTAGAGGCCGTCAAATTTAAGGAAATTGCTGATAAAATCTTGGAAGAACATGTTGATCTGAAAGAAATTATTCTGGACTTTAATCAAACTCAATGTATTGATAGTAGTGGAATAGGTTCATTAGTTCACGTTTTTAAAGTAACTCAAGCTAGGAAAATTAGCTTTATTCTTTTAAAAATTAATCCTACTATTATGTCCGTATTGACGATGACGGGATTAGACCAGGTTTTTACGATTGTCTCCGATGTAAATGAAACTCGATCTGCCCCTGATTTCAATATTAGGTATAAATCTCGATCTAATTCCTCTGAACCACCCCCCCAGACCCATCCCTCTATCCGCTCCTACTTCAAACGATTTTTGGATATTATCGGCAGTTTAGTGGGTTTAGGGATCACAGGACTTTTATTGATTCCGATTGCGATCGCGATTCAATTAGATGATCCTGGCCCCATTTTCTTCCGACAAACTCGCTGTGGCTGGCTAGGAAAACGGTTTAAAATGATCAAATTTCGTTCCATGTGTACCAACGCAGAAGCCTTAAAAAATCAAGTCGTCAACGAAGTAGAAGGGGCTTTTTTTAAAAATAAAAATGATCCTCGTATTACGAAGGTCGGCAAATTTTTGCGTCGCACAAGTTTAGATGAATTGCCCCAATTTTGGAATGTCTTAAAGGGAGAAATGAGTTTAGTGGGAACCCGTCCTCCAACCCCCGATGAAGTGGAAAATTATGAAGTTCCTGCTTGGCAACGTTTGGATGTCAAGCCTGGGATGACGGGAGAATGGCAAGTGAATGGACGCTCCAGTGTAAAAAGTTTTGAAGATGTGATTAAGTTCGATTTACGTTATCAGGCGAATTGGAGTCATTGGTATGATCTTCAATTAATTTGGAAAACAATTTTGATTATTTTCACAAAAGATAATGGTGCTTCCTAACCACAAACTTGAGCGAGCAAAGGGTGAACTTCTAAGACAATTCTATCTATCGATGGAATCAGATTTGTCTGGCCTACAAAAAATCATTCCTTGGTTTGAATATCATTGTGCGGAGCTACTGAGTCAGACTGTTTTTCTATCAATGCAAATTATTCTCATTGAAGGATTTACTAATGCGGTTAAATATGCCCATCTAAATCTACCAAAAGAAACTCAAATTGAATTATTTGTGAATATTTTTGAAAACCTAATAGAAATACGAATTTGGGATTATGGGTTAATGTTTGATCTAGAAGAGCAACTCCAATTAGAAATCAAGATGAACGCTGAAGATGCGCTCAAACACGAAAGCCATCGGGGTTTATTGTTAATGGATTCTTTGACAGATGAATTAGCTTATATTCGTGAAAATGAAGAAAGAAATTGTTTAGTTATGCGGAGAAAAATTGATCGCAATCTAGATTTGTTTTTTGAATGATTGACGTGAATATTCTATTTTTAAATTTAATAACCGACAATGACAATCCACATCAAGGAGGCTAATGTAATATTCGCTAAATGCTGGGGAATTAAAAATTTAAAGGGTTGACGAGCAATTTTTTGAGTCAGGATAATGGAGCAAACAACTCCTAAAATAAGAACTGAACCTTGTAAAAAAGCAATGACTGCTGGATGGGCAATGACAACAGGTAAATCTTTTCCCGATAAACCAAAGGTTGCAAACGTCAAAGGAATAACTGTCCCTGCTTCCCCTAATCCTAACTTTAAATAATGGGCCAAATTTCCTGCTAAAACTAAGGGTAAATAACCATAGGCTAATTCTATAAAAGTCGTGTGTTTTGCCTTGGAAATTTGTTGAATGATTTGCTGTGCCAAGAGAGGAATTAAAACGGGTAAAGTAAGGGCGAGAATGGAAACTAAAGAATGTAAACCAAATCGATCAAAGTTTAAATGGAGTCCTAATTCAAAATTAATTTCGGGTAAACGACGTAAAAAGACATTATTTAATAATAGAAATAAGAGCGCGACTTCGTAACTACGGGGGATATGGGTTGTCCATAGTTCAATGCCAGGAGGACGTAAATTGACTTCGACAGAACGATGGGGACAGGCTTTTAAACAGGTCATACATAAAACACAATCGCGATTATCTTCTAGTTGGGCGGGATGGGAATAGAGGGGACAACCATTGGTTTCTAGGCCTTCTCCTTTTTGAGGGCCGCCTTTGTAACATTGATAGGTTGTGCATTCGGCGGAACAAGTTCCCTGTTGCGATCGCAATTCTGTCATCGAAAGTTTGGCAAACATCCCATTCATTCCCCCGATGGGACAGAGATAACGGCACCAAAATCGGCGTTCAAAAATGGCAGAACAAATCATCGCTCCTGCTGTAATAATTAATAGTAACCAGGCAGAAAGATAGGCCGTATTCGGTAAATCCCAGAGTTCTTCCCAGAGTAAAATTAGGGCAAATAGGCTAAATAAAAACCAACCTCCCCATTTTTCGGCAGTTTGTCGGGGCCATTTTTTCAATTGACGGGGAAAAAGCCAGAGGGATAATTTTTGGGTGATTTCGCCATAGATCATGAAGGGACAAACGGCACACCACAACCGACCGACAAAGAGAAAACTGATTAAGACTAAAGGCCACCACCAGGCCCAAAAGAGATTTAAAGCAAAATTTTCTGCACGAGTTTGGGGGCCGAAAAGTAAAATCGCGACAATGATGGGATAAATGATCGCGGTAAAACCGTAATTAATTTTGTCGGGCCACCAATCACTACGGAGAAATTTCCTGAGAATTGAATAGGCATTTAAAAGATTTAAACGTAATTGTTTTTTCTTACTTTGGGAAGGCCAGAGGATATCTTCAGTAATTTCCCGCGATCCCTGAAGTTGGGTCATGGCCCGCTCCACTAGATTGGATAATTCTCGTAGATTATTGGGAAAGTCGTAGGCTTGCAATTTTCGTAATGCTTCAGGAGTAACGGGAACAGGATCAAGTCCTTTTTTTCGACAAGCAAGAGTGATGTAATAGTTCACATAATCTTCAATATCCATTTTTCTGACTCTCAGGGGAGGGACTTTGATTTTCTGGAGAAATAGATTATCGATTGCAGGGATGGTCGTTTCACTGATCCCAATAATACGGGCTTGACTGGTCTGAGTTTCGGCTTCGTCGGGATCATTTTGGCGAGAGACGGGGCGATAGGTTCCTTTTTCGATTAATTCAGCGATCGCGGGACGTAAAGCCGTAGGAAGTTCCTGAATATTATTAAAAATCATCGTTCCCTTGCCGAGGGCTTCAATCAGTCCCATTCTGCCGCCCTTACGTCCAAATAAATCGGCTCCGTTACTTTGTAAAGTCGCACAACTGACGATGACCAACGGTTCTTTGCGATATTCGTCGGATTGAAAATGAATCAGGGCGGCAATATTATCTTTTTCTAATCCTGGTTCCCCAAAAATCAAAACCGCTTCCCGACTATCAAACGCATCCTGAATTTGCGATCGCAATTTTTCTGCATAACGACTACTGCCCATAATGGCCCGTCGTGCTTTGGGGACAAGATAGGGACGTAAAATAGTTTGTCTTTCCTGCTCAAAAATTAACTGAGAAGATAATACTTGAACTTCTGAAGCGAGATATTGAGAAAATGCCTGAATAATTTGGGGATATTGTTTAACCAATTCCTGAAAAATAGACGCTTCTAGAAACCAGAATTCACAATCACTGGAACTGACAACGGTTTCTCTGACGGGTTGCTCTAAAATTAATGCTCCTAAATTAATCGCCGCCCCAGGTAATAAGCTAACTTTTTGGGATAATCTTTCTAAATGACCCGATCGCAGAATATAAAGTCCCTTTACTGATTCTTTTTCTATCACTAAAGTTTCGTTTTTTGGTAGAGAAAAAGGTTGAAGATGGGGGACTATTTGATTCAAAATCTCCTCATCTAATAAACTTAATTCTGTTCGTTCTTTTAGCCAGTTTTTTAAATCAGTCAAGGACATTTTTTTAATTCTCCTAATAAATTATTTTGTTGTTATTAAATATTTTTATGGGTGTAATTAAGTTATACTAAACTTGCTTTTTAAAATAGTCTTAAAACCTTGTAAAAGTTTTGTTTCCAAATCCATAAGCTGTCATGAATCTAAATTGTATTTTTACAAATCTTTAAATACGTTTTAACAGGGGGCTTAAGCCCCTTGCCTGTGTGCCTTTTAAATGATTAACAGCTTAGATCATAAAATTCAAAAAAAAGAAATTCTAAATATTAAATAAAACCCAAAAATTGATCGGTCAAAATCCGTTATGATCATTTAATCCCTAATTGATGGGTAGGTAATTTTAATTATATGCAGAATGGATCAACTTCTTACCTCTGTTCCCACTGGCCCTTTACAAATATCCGCCCAATCTCCATGCCTGCTTAAATTATCGTTAATCCTACCTACCTTTAATGAAAGTGGCAATATTAGCGAAATTGTTAGAATATTAACCGATTTACTTGATCCTGCATGGATGAGTCGCTACGAATTAATTGTAGTCGATGATAATAGCCCCGATCGCACTTGGAAAATTGCCTTAGAGTTAACCGAACAATATCCCCAACTTAAGGTGTTACATCGTGAAACAGAGAAAGGGCTTTCAACGGCGGTGATTCGGGGTTGGCAAGCGGCCCAGGGAGAGATTTTAGGGGTGATTGATGCCGATCTGCAACATCCTCCTGAAATTTTACTGCAATTACTAGAAGAAATGGAACGGGGGGCAGATTTAGCGATCGCGAGTCGTCATGTAGAAGGCGGCGGGGTCAGTGAATGGAGTATGATTCGTCGTTTTCTGTCTAGGGGGGCGCAGATGTTGGGCTTGGTCATTTTGCCCGAAGTGATTAATCGTTTGTCTGATCCCATGAGCGGCTTTTTTATGGTGCGCCGTAGTGCGATCGCGGGTGTTACGCTCAGTCCTGTGGGGTACAAAATTCTGATTGAAGTGGCCGCCAGGGGAAAAATTCGTTGGATTGGGGAAGTGGGCTATGTTTTTCGGGAACGGCAAGCAGGGGAAAGTAAAGTTACTTGGAAGCAATATCTGGAATATCTACAACACCTGATCCGTTTAAGATTATCTCTATCCTCTCGGTTTATCCAATTTTGTCTAGTGGGTTTAACGGGCGTGGTGCTAGATATGGGATTGTTGTTTTTGTTGAGTGATCCTTCTATGCTGGCTTGGCCCCTCACTCGCAGTAAAATTATCGCCTCAGAACTCGCAATTATTAATAATTTTCTCTGGAATGATCTTTGGACATTTGGAGATATTACCCGCCGTCAGCCGAGTAAAAAACAACAACTCAAACGTTTTATTAAGTTCAATTTAATTTGTTTAGCGGGTTTAGTGTTAAATGTCGTTTTATTAAATATCTTTTTCAATGTTTTTGGTTTAAATCGTTATCTGGCTAATTTCTGCGCGATCGCGATCGTCACCTTCTGGAATTTTTGGGTGAATCTCAAGCTAAGTTGGCGTGTCACCGAGGTGACATAATGAGGATCAAATTTTCTTGGTTACAGTTTAGACTAGGATAATCAATTGTCGAATAAACTAAAAAATTTACTATTGTAAAAAGATGAAGATTTCATGTTTTTTGGGCATAGGGATTGTCACCCTGGGACTAACGTTCACAGTCAAAATATTAGAGGCTGCCGAGCCAGCAAATTGGTCTTTACGTCCTGCGGATCTCACCATTATTCAGCAATCCCAGGCAACTCCTTCCGCCCAACGGGAACATCGCCAAAAACAGATTGATTTAGCCCGTCCTGAAAAGTATGATCTGAACGTTTATCCTGTCATTGATGCCAATGAAACCCACTGGCGCAAAACCCTCTGGGCAACGGCTTTATTGGAACCGCAACAACCCTATGTCGCTAATGCTTTAGCCGAAATTTTAGACCTAACCGATCGCCCTGATTTATCTCAATCCCAAATCCGCACCGTGCAGATGGCCATGCAGATCGGAACCCAATTATTTCTGAGTAATCCTCAATTTTATGCAGGAATAGGCGATCGCTTTCAAAAAACCGTTGAACAGACTCCCTATCCCGAATGGGCGGGTATGGCTCTATCTGCCTTAGTCCAGGGCGGTTTAGATAAAGAAATTGCGGAAGCACAACTCCAGAAAACCAAAATTCGTTTTAATTCAATCAATAGTCCCGATCTTGATGTCGCCCTGGCCGATATTGCTGATCAAATTAATCCAACCCCGATTCCACCACTCACCGATCTGCTCAACTGGCAAATCCTGCCTCAACAAACTCATTTTTATGTGCTGTGCCGCCCCGATCCCAATGTTCTCTGTCGTGCTGTCATTAAAGACCGCAAGGACAACTTTTTGAGGGAAAACTCCCGCCCCAATGCTCCGATCTGGTCAGTGCCGCTTTTGACTCGTTCCCTGCATGGTTTACGTTGGCATTTGACGAGGGGAAATACGCCCCAGGGTATCTATCGCATCGAAGGAACCATGCCCCGTTCTGAAAAGCCCTATTTTGGAGCCTATGGTCAATTTCCCTTAGTAAAAGTCTTTTTGCCTTTTGAATCGGGGGTCAAGTCCTTTTCTCCGACCCAATCAACCAATTTTATCCAAAATCTCCAGAATTATCAAACCTTTTTACCTCCTAGTTGGCGGGGTTACGGGCCTATTGAACAAGCCTATTGGGCAGGAAAATTAGGGCGATCGCTGATTCGGGTGCATGGTAGCGGCGAATTTCCTAGTTTTTTTGCTAATAATAACCGTTTTCCTGCAAGTTATGGCTGGAATCCTGCGATCGGTTGTCTGTCGGCTAAGGAGTTATACAACGATGATGGCAGTTTAAAGGAGGCGGATATGCCGAAGATTCTGCAAGCTTTGATGACGGCAGGAGGTGGACAAATTGAGGGTTATATGGTGGTGAGTCAGGTTGAGGGGAATAGTAAACAACCGATTTCTGTGGCGGAAATTGAGAAGGCGATTCAATCTAACAAATAATTTTTATCCAAAAATTGAGTCTTCCTGCATAAGGGTTTTAGAAAGCCTAAATCTGCAGCGCGAATAAATAAAGACACTAACCCATTTGCATTGGTATTAGAAATATTCCGATGAAACAGGCGATCGCGACTTCTTTATTAATCATTTCCCTAAATTCGATCGCGGGATTATTGGGTTATCTGGGCTATATTGTGATCGCGTTTTAGTTAATAACTTCAAAAAGGCGATCGCATTCAGGGGCAAAGTAAAGTTTAATCAATTGGCGTTATTTGAATTACCGAGTGCTGGCGTGAAGAATAGTAAAACCAACAATTTCGTCTTGTTCACCGTAGCGAATTACAATGTCATTATCAGTTAATTCTGTGTCATCGCTAGAGTA
>JBEIFD010000039.1:0-12286 GCA_040382535.1 Merismopediaceae cyanobacterium | reverse complement strand
GCCTCTAGGGAATCTGTCGCAAAAAAACCTTGAGTCCATAATTCTTGGGGATTGCAATGCAAGAGCTTTTCAATCTCCGTGATGGCCGAAGGGCCGATTTTACCGAGAACTTGAGGTACTTCACTCAAAAAATAATCATCCTCCTCCATCTCAGTCAGCAATCCCAATAACGGCGTAACGGCACTGCTTGCTTCTGGGCCAAACTCGGATAAAGCTCGCCACGCGTGGAGAGGAGCCCAGACTTCTGGGGATTCTTCATGATTCAAGTCATTGAAGGATAAATCTGTCGCTAAACGAATTAATTCAGGAATATTCTCGGATTTTAATCCAAATTCCTGGGAATAATTGGCCCAATCCGATGCAGTTTTCGGGTGACCATAGGTTAATAACTGGGAAACGGGCGTTTGATAGTTTGATGAATCCATAGGTAAAGATGAAAAGTTGAAAATAGTAAAATTAATCCCGAAAACATTGATCTAGGTTGGATTACAATACAGCACAATTCAAAGCTCTTCTGCTGTTTGACGATCATCAGCGATCGCAGGGAGAAACCCTTTTCCACAATAGCAACACCTTGAAGAATAAAAAGAACAAAACAATAATTCTTTATTTAGATAGAAAAGCAGGGAGATGAGTTGCTAAGATTGGGAAACGTAAATTCTTTTTCTTTCATCATGACCCTGACCCTCTACAACACCTTGACTCGCCAAAAAGAATCTTTTCAGCCCCTAGAAGCGGGAAAAGTCAAAATGTATTGTTGTGGAATCACGGTTTATGATTATTGCCATCTCGGTCACGCTCGTACTTGTATTACCTGGGATTTAGTCCGTCGATACTTGCAATGGCGGGGATACGAAGTTCAATATATTCAAAATTTTACTGATATTGACGATAAAATTCTCAATCGTGCCAAACAAGAAGGAACCACGATGGAGGCAGTTTCGGATCGATTTATTGCAGCCTATTTCGAGGATATGGAAAATCTTCAAGTTAAACCCGCCAATGCCTATCCCCGCGCGACTCATAGCTTGGACGGAATTAAGCGATTAGTGGCAGAACTCGAAGCCAAGGAATACGCCTACGCCTCTGAAGGAGATGTTTATTATGCCGTGCGAAATTTTGCCGATTATGGAAAACTTTCGGGTCGAAAATTAGAGGATTTACAAGCAGGAGCCAGTGGTCGAGTCGAAACCGATGATCCTGATTCCCGAAAGAAACAATATCCCTTTGACTTTGCCCTCTGGAAAGCGGCTAAACCCGATGAACCGTTTTGGGATTCACCCTGGGGAGCAGGTCGCCCTGGTTGGCATATTGAGTGTTCGGCGATGGTGCGCGATCGCTTAGGGGAAACGATTGATCTCCATGTGGGCGGCAGTGACTTGGTTTTTCCTCACCATGAAAATGAAATTGCTCAGTCGGAAGCCGCAACGGGCAAACCTTTGGCTAATTATTGGCTCCATAACGGCATGGTCAAGGTCGGCGGTGAGAAAATGTCCAAATCCTTGGGGAATTTCACGACGATCCGCGATTTATTGGAAAAAGTGGATTCAATGGCTGTGCGTTTATTTGTGCTTCAGGGTCATTATCGCAAACCCCTCGATTTTACAGATGAAGCTTTGGAAGCGGCGACTAATGGTTGGCACACATTGAAAGAAGGTTTGTTGTTTGGTTGGAACTATGGGGAAAAGTTCGGCTGGAATTTAGATTTTTCCCCCTTAACACCAGATGCTAATGATTTTACGAAACAATTTCGAGATTCAGTCGATGATGATTTTAATTTTGCTGAAGGTTTAGCCATTTTATTTGAATTGGCGAAGGATTTACGCAGGGCGGGTAATTTGTTGGTTCATCAAGGTAGTACGGATGTTTCGCCTGATATTCTTTGGCAACAGTGGCAAACTTTAGTAAGCTTGGCTGGGGTGTTGGGATTGGAAGCTAAACCAGAAGCTAACCCAAAAGTTTCTCAAAATGGCTTAACCGATGCTGAAATTGAGGATCTGATTCAACAACGCATTTCAGCCAGAAAACAGAAGAATTTTGCAGAGGGCGATCGCCTACGGGATGAACTAAAAGCCAAGGGAATTACGCTGATCGATCAAGCAGGCGGCGGAACTAAATGGCATCGTTAAATCGAAAAAACGCGATCGCAGATAAGTTTTACGTTCAAAAGGTTATGAGTTAAAATACAAGCAATTAAAGCTCTGGTTGATTTGTTATGTCTGAGCGACTGCAACGTTTCCGTAAGTTAATGGCCGCTTTTGAAGGCACTTCTAATCCCCAACACGCGATCGAACGGGGATATTATGTTGATTTGCCCCATAATCCTATGGCAGAAATTACTCGGCGCATAGAAGTTCGTCCTGCTTCGTTGCATTTACTTTTGGGGGGGATTGGGTCAGGAAAAACGACTCAGTTACTTTTAGCTCAAGAGCATCTTAATCAATTAGAAGGTTTTAATGCGATTTATGTGGATGTAAGTCTTTATACTGATATTTCTAAGATTGAAAGAGGTGCGTTAATAGCGATCGCAGGTCTTGAAATTATTAAATTTTTGGATAATAAAAAGCAACCTAGTTTAGCGTTAACTAAATATCGACAAGCAGTTTATGATTTAGCACGTGGAAACAGAAAAATGAAAGAAGCTCAATTTCCCATTCCAGATACATTAAAAAAATTGGAAGGTCATTTAGAAAGCGATTTAAGTCATCGTATAACTTGGGGATATAGCCCAGAAAATATGGAAGAGAAAGATAAGATTGAAAAAGATAAATTTCAACAGGAGAAGCTTCAAATTTCTCAGCAATTGTTAGAAATTTATAAGTTAAAATACGCACTTATCACTGAAAATAAAAGTGATGCTCAAGCTTCTAATTCTAAAGGTTTGCTTGTTTCTCAAAATCAAGAAATAGACAATACGCTCATCGAAGCTTTTTCAAATTTAAGTAAGTCCGCCCTTGAGAAAAATGAAGAAATTGTTTTTATTCTTGACGGATTAGATCGTCTTAATAACTCCCAAACATTTATTAATTTTATATTAAATGATGTAATGGAGATTCTTCAATTTGGTGTTGGCGTAGTTCTTGTCGGTTCTATTCCCATAGCTTATCAAAAAGGGATCGAAAAATTTTCAAGTTATTTACATTATTTTCCCTATCTTAATGTTGCTGAAGATGCAGAAGTTAGAAAATTTTTCTTGAATATTTTAGCAACTCGCGATTCGGATAATTTTATTACATCAGAAGCGAAAGAATTTCTAATTACTCAATCGGGAGGAGTTCTACGCGATTTAATGTCTCTAAGTCAATCCGCAATTGAAGAAGCTTATGTCGATGGTTCTGATAATATCAAGTTAGAACACGCAGAACAAGCCGTTGCTTCCCTGGCTCGTTCAAAATTTATGGGATTAACAGATGAGAATTTAAAAACACTTCAGCAAGTAGTTTCACAAAAAAACTTTATTCCTAGAACACCAGAAGAATTAGAATTATTACTGACAGGCCATATCCTAGAATATACACATCCTCGAAAACATTTTGCAGTACATCCTGTTTTAGTTCCTTTAATTCAAGAAAATAAAAATTTGAGTGTGGCTCATGGATAAATTATTTTCTTTAGATGAATTGTTACAAAGAATGACTGCCCGACCAGATGGAAATATTTGGATGGCTCTGATTGTTGCTATCGATGAAATAGAATCCACTCTTGAAGAATTACAGGATACCTTAGAGATTTTCAATGAATGCGAAACAGGCACTCTTTCAGGAAAAGAAGGAGCATTAGATTTAGTTCAACAAATTAACCAAAACTCAGAAGCGTATATTTTATTGTATGATTTTGAAAACTGGGATAGTCAGCAATGGAAGATTTTTGATGGTTTCAGGAGCCATTTAGATCAAGGTAAAAAAGGAGGTTTTCTCATTCTCACGCAAGAATCGACTCGCTTAATGCTTCATAACGCGCCTAATTTTGTGAGTTGGTTAGGGGCAAGAATTTATCAATTCCAAAAAGATGCAGAAATGCTTACCCAAACAGAACGCGATCGCCGTCTAAAGGCTTTACAAGAAAATTTTAAAATGTCGGATCAAGACGTGATTGAATTAGCAGAAAATCGTCAATTACCTTCCGATCCTGAATTCGGAGAATGGTTAATTTTATTGGATAGGGGGGACTTACTTGAGCGGCAAAAATGAAACATGGGAGAAAATGTGTGTCGAAATTCAACAGCGATCGCTCGATAACATTTCCCTTGAAATCAAAAGTGCAAAAGTTCTACGGGCAGAAATTCTAAAGGTTCTCACAACAGCTAGTGATGAAAAAATCTTGAAATGTAAAATCCATGAAATTCAATCTCTATTAAAATTGCGTGAATCATCTGTCATGAATACAAAAGGTTACAGCGAAGTGATGGGAGGAGAGAAAAATTTTAGAAGAGATAAAAATATTGCCCATTTTAAGCTACATAATGATTGTTGGTTTGATTTTGCTATCACTATTAATGAAACGATTAAGCCTGCCCAAATTATTGGATTTGACTTTGAACTGCGTTTTCCTGAAAACTTATCAACATCTTTTTTACGGATTGATCTGAATTTACCAAACCATAATAACGAATTACAAAATATGCGTTTTCATCTTCATCCTGGTCATGATGACATTATGATCCACAGTCCACCGATGTCTCCGATTGAAATTCTGCATCTATTTCTTTATGGCATAGACATCCCCGATAAAATTCGCGCTTAATTTCATCATTGAAAAGTATTAATCTCAAAATAATAAAAAAAGTTAAAAATTAATTAACATAAAAATTCAAAACTAACGCAAAGAGTAAAACTAATTGAATCGTTAAAATAGTTAAATAAAATACAGGTTTAAAACGAAAAACAGCCAACAAAAGAGCTAAACTTTTGAGATTAATCACCGAATCGATTAATAAAAAAGCCAACGACGAACCGATCCAGAGATTTGCTGTTAAAGGCACTAGAAAAGAAGCACTGAAGAGTGAACCCAAGGAGAGAGTAACGCCTAATCCCATCATTACCAAAATTTGAGTCAGGGGATCGATCGCCCAATTCAAAAGGCTGGCTTGGGGTAAATAAAGTTGACTTCCCGTCGCGATCGCGGAACCCAGGAGCAAAAAAGGAATTAATTCTAGACTTTCTTGTATTCCATTCCTAAAAAATAAACTTAACTTTTCTAGCCAAGAGCGTTGATGCACTTCTGGCATGGCGTACTCATAAATTAAATTGCCACTCCGTTGCAGAGGATCATCTTTAGTTTCATCCACCAAAAAAGTTCCTGAACGTAAAAAAGGAACCCGACTCACAGGGTTAAGAATCAGTTCAGAAGACGGTTTTTCTCGATAGGAACTAAACACCAAAGCAATAATTACCGCCATGAACCAGGTCAGGATAATTCGCAGAAAAATTAAACGAGGTTGACTCGCGAGGGTCGATAGGGTAAACCAAATGACGATGGGATTCACCGTAGGGCCAGCCACCAAAAAACTAATCGCTAAGGGAATTGGTGCGCCCTGTAATAGTAAACGTCGAACTACTGGAATCGTGCCATACTGACCGACGGGCAACAAAATTCCTAAACTACTACCGACAATACTACTGAGAATTCGATTTTGGGGAAAGCGGGCGATGAGCTTGTGTTCATCCACAAACACTAACAGCACACTGGAAAGAAGAATTCCCAGGAGCAGGAAGGGGATCGATAGCAATAACTGACTAAAAAATAGCGTTAGGGCCTCATTCAATAGGGGAAATTGGAGCATTAGGTCTGTCTAGATGGGTCGGGGTGATTGTCACTCTCAACAACCTATCCTATCTTTAGTCTGACCACAATGTTAAAACTCTACTTGCCTAACAGCAGAAAGAGAACCGACGACTTTCCGTGTTTCGTCTCGGCTCTCTAAATCTGGTTCGCTCCTCACACTTGACTTTAAATATACCGTATCCTTACCTAATTATGACGTTTGAGTTTAAAAACATTTACAATTCATCGGGTGCGGGAATTTGCAGTTTCGTTAGAAGTAGTATTTCTAAAATAGCGCGGGTATTGATTAATAAAAGCCAGACTAATTGGTTCTGAGACTGATTTTTAGGATTAAATAGACGGTGATGCCGCTCAAAAAACAACAGTGCTTGACTTAAATTTTTGCTGACCTTGAGCCAATTTTCTGGAGTCTTTTCGGGCTGCTGATCAATAACTTTCAGCATTTGTTCTAGTAGCGATCGCATCGGAGGGGATAACTCAACAATGGAGACTGATTCCGTTGAAGGCAAAAGAGGTAGAATTTTTTCCTGTTCGGCTAATCTGAGTAAAGCAGAGGCGCGGGCATGGGCATATTGACAGTAACCCGCGATCGCGTTTTCGGTAATGCCAATGGTCGTCGGTCGTTTTTTGAGATAATCTCCTGAATTTAATTGTCGGGATAAAGCCAGTAACCAAACCTGAAGACTGGAACAATCTAAAATAAAAGTTAGCCAAACGCGATCGATGAGTTGAACTTCAAGCTTGAGGTCATTAATATTTTCAGTGATCGGTTGGTTAATCAATGCGTTAAATAATTGTTCCGCTAAGATTTCTGGTTCCCAACTTGTTTTTTTTCCGAGCTTCAAGGCGATCGCAGAACGATAGGTTAAATCGCTCTCCGTCACTGTTGGCACTAGGGGAATATCCGAATAAACCCAGGAATCTGTCAATCCATCAGAGACTTGAGTTAATAATCCTAATATCTCAACTTGAAGAATTTTTTTTAAGGACAGAACAGAAGATAGATCTTTTGTTTTTTCTAGATCTAGCGTTAAAAAACCCGTTTTTATCATTTTTGTCTTTATTTTGATAGCAAAAGTCTATGGCGATATCCGATCAGCCTCCCTTATTGACTTTCCCCGAACTTGTGCAGTGGGGACAAGCCCATTACCGCGATCGCACCTTTAATAAAGAGGATTTTATTCACACTCGCCAAGGATTAATCTATTTTGTCCATCAAGGAGTCGTGCGTTTAACTAGCCAACCAGCAACGCCGATTACCACCGAAACAAAGTCTCCTACCCCCACTCTTTTAGGGTTGATAGGAGCAAATCGTCCTTTTGAAATTTTAGCCCAGCCTCCCTTGGTTTTCGGAGCCTATGCCCATATCGATCAGACTTCCGTGATTTGGCTCTACTGGAATGAATTAATCTCCTATCCCCCCCTCCACCTAGCCATTCTCGAAGCCTTTCGCCAACAACAACAATTTCAATTCCTTTGGTTAGGACTGTTAGGACAAAAATCGACCCTAGATCGTCTCTTAGGTTTTTTAGCCTTGTTGATGACTCAAGATGGAGAACCCATTGCAGACGGTTATCGTTTACCCTATCCCCTCACCCACGCTCAAATTGGCAGTGCAATCAGAGCAACAAGAGTTACGATTACTCGCCTGATGGTTAAACTACGGGAAAAAGAAATTGTCTGGCTTAAAGATGACTTAATTTGTTTGAGCCGTCGCAGTTTTCAGGAATGTAAACCTTTAAGATTGCGCTAACCATTCGCACCAAAGTTTTTTTGCAATTAGAAAATTTAGGTAAAGACAAAAAATTCTTATATTGATGTTTTGATTACCATTTTTTATAGGGTAAAAATTTACCGCACATAACGACTTTGACGCGATCGCCCTTGGGATCTTCGACTTTTTCCACATCCAAAGTAAAATCAATCGCACTCATAATGCCATCGCCAAACTTTTCATGGATAATCGCTTTGATAGGCATCCCATAGACTTGCATAATTTCATAAAAACGATAAATTAATGGATCGGTTGGAATAACAGGCTCTAGGGAACCCTTTAAAGGACAGGTAGTTAACTCATCAATTAAAGATTCATCTGCCGCGATCGCTTCAATAATCTGTTTCGCTTCTTCGGGAGAGGCAGTGGCTTGACGGTAAAAGACGGCGGCAATCCAAACTTCATCTCGCCCTAATTTTGCCTCTAAGTCCGAAAAGCTTACGCCCGATGCTTTTTTCGCCGCTAACAGTGCTTCCGTAATCGCAGAAATTGCCATTTTAGTTCCTTAGTTGATGTAATTTAATGTCAATAAATTGGTGAATAAAAACTAGTATGCTCAATCGATAGATCAAATACTTCCTAATAAATAGGCTCAGTACCTTTCACAAATAGGATTAACCGATTTAGACCGTTATCCTGGAGATATTATTTTGACCGTTTGAAGAACGAAAAGAATATTTTTTCGACGATCAAATTATTGGTCATACTAACCCCAAAAAGAGTTGATTTTTGTAATCATTTTTACGGGGCTAATGCTGAAATTGTGAGTGAGTAGGATTTATTCAATGTATTATAGCGGTATTCCCAGGGTTTAAGGTATTGTCGATGTTGATAAACTAGGGGTTGAAACGCTTTCTCCATAGCTCATTTAACTTTATACGGATATATTGTTCACTTTTCCTAAAATTTTGTCGTTTTTTAACCCCATTAACGGTAAAATTGAAGCAACAGACTTCCCAGAAGGACGGAAAAATTTTTAAGATACGGGGGGAATTTTTCTAAAGATTCTTGAGACTGATATAATTCCTTTCAATACCAATCGCTAAACTATCTTCATCGAACCCATGTTCCTTCCCAAACTCAAACTAGGTTCTACCATCGTTTTAAGCTCGATTCTCGCGCTTAGTCCCCTCTCTACCGTTTTTGCTGCGACTCCCGCGACCTTTAACACTTTTTTAGATTGGTGTTCTGCTAAAAAGACCCTAGCTCCCGCGACCCTCAATACCATTGATCAGATTCTCAACAATCTCGGAACCCAGGATTGCCAACAAGCGAGTAGAAAAATTCCCCTCACCTTTGCCTTAAATCTGAGCAACCAAAATATCAGCGACCTAGCCCCCGTCGCGGCTCTTCCTAATCTGACCCAACTCAATCTCTATAACAATCAGATTAAAGATTTAACCCCCTTAAGTTCCCTTAAAAATCTAGATCACCTTATTTTAGGAAACAATCAAGTCTCTGATTTAAAACCTCTCAGTAATTTACAAAGATTATCCCGACTATTTTTATTTAACAATCAAATTTCTGACCTTACCCCCCTCAGTTCCCTCAGCAATCTTAGTATCCTCTTTTTAAATCGCAATCAAATTTCTGACCTTACACCGCTTAGTTCAGTCACCAGTTTAACGGAACTTTATGCTACCCATAATCAAATTTCTAATCTCGCCCCCCTAAGCTCTTTAACGAATCTTGTCCAACTCTCTTTAGACAGCAACAATATCTCCGATTTAGCTCCTTTGATTCCACTCACAAAGATAACAACATTATCCCTGGTAAATAATCAAATTAGAAACGTTGCTCCCCTTTATAAATTGCCTAAATTAAGCAAAATCTATCTCCGCAGAAATCCTATTGCAGATAAACTTTGTCCCAACAATTCGGACGCGCTTTGTTTCTTATAAATCCTCATCTGATGTAAAAAAAACTTTTTTGGATTAACGGTGTCAGTTGTTAATTCGCTACTTTTGGGCGCAAGCTTACGCCCCTACGATCCCCTAAAAGCCTTATGTAGGGGCGAATTGCGTTTGCCCTTGGATTATATAGGATAAACCTATCACCCCAATTCCCAGAGAGTCAAAAGTAGAAAGAGTTAGGAGAAGTGGTATATGTCACAGCGATCGCGATATCCCCCTAGAAAATGGACTGACATAACTTTTCGGTAATCAGTTTTCCCGCTAACTGATGCCCTTGTTTATTCCAATGTCCAACCCCCATTCGGGTATTATCAAATCCATGTAAGAAAATTTGATTTTTATCGGCATATTCTTGCATGGGTTTAGCTAAATTAAACACCGTAAATCCTTCTTTTTGTCCTAATTTTTGGATTCTTTCATCGGGATAAAATAAGTTTGTTGCTCCTATTTCTTTTAGGCGATCGCGAATTTTAAGATCGGGATAAACCTGGGGCGGATTGCTAATGGTAACGGCTAAAAAATCAGCATTTTTTGATTTAACTTCAGTATGGATTTGTTTAATTAATTCTTCAGTGACTTCCCAGGCTTCTTGCCAATCTTTATTTTGTGATTCTTGATATAAATTTACGTCAAAATCTAAGGCAGGGATGATGTCATCATTAGCAGGATTGGTAGATAAATTCCTATTTGCTTCCTTTTTTAAATTCATCACTCGTTTGGCTTCATTGATAACTTGTAATAAGCGAGAATGATTGATCACAGAGAAAACAAATCTTCTAGCAAAACTATCACGACGACGATAGGTTTCTGTTTCTTTGAAGGATAAATCCATTTTGAATTCGCCATTTTCTTTTTTTAAAAACGGACTAAATCGATCCGCAGGACTCAGAGCTTGGGAATTGTTAATAATATCATTTCCTGTAAAAATTTCTAATAAAACCAAATCAGGAGAGTATTTCCAAACATGATGTTTCAGAGTCATCAACTCCTGAGCCGTTCCATAATCTCCTACTCCAAAATTAATGACTTCAACTTTCTTTCCTTGGAGAGCAGGGCAGGTGGGCAATTGATTGGCGATCGCTGACCAAAAAGTTTCTTCTGCATTGACTTGAATCGCTTCAGAAAAAGAATCGCCAATCACCGCAATACGATAGCTATTTTCGGGTTTTGTTGTTGAATGTTCTTTATCTCTTAGGCCATCGCTATTAATAGAAACGTAGCCTTTTCCTTCACTGATCCACCAGTCCGCAAAATTGGGAATTAAGGCATGACCGCGATATTCATCGACTTGATAAAAGCTGGGATAGGAAATACCGACAATCCGTAAACCAATTTCTGCAATCACTAAGGCAAAGGCAATCCCGCCTAAACTGAGGAGAATATTGGCTCCCATTAATTTTAATTTTTTAATATCTGGCATGGTGAAAAATCTCTAAAATTTAAGTTAGAGTTTTATGATTAAAATTTTAAGACTTACCAGTTTTTGCAGGGACATAATATTATTATGTCCTTATATGTCCTTATCCTATAGGCAGTTTAACTGCAAATTGCTGTCAGTTCCGACGGAAAAGTTGCATTATTAAATTTATCGTAAAAAATTATGATTTTGATTTTTTATCCTTTTTATTTTTATCCAGTTTTCCTTCAATTAAACCATTAAATCCATAAATTTCGCGATCGCCGACAAAATTAACCAGTTCTACATTTTTCTCATCCCCAGGTTCAAAACGAACAGCCGTTCCCGCAGGAATATTGAGGCGCATTCCCCTGGCTAATTCTCGATCAAAGCGTAGGGCGGGATTCACTTCATAAAAGTGGAAATGGGAACCGATCTGGATAGGGCGATCGCCGCTATTGGAAACCGCAATTTGTTGAATTTCGCGACCTGCATTGAGTTCAAGATCGCCAGAGGGAGTAATAATTTCACCAGGAATCATAATTTTTAGGAAATACTTAATCAAAATTTTGAGAGGACTGGAAAGATTTTAGCTTAACGAATCGGGTCGTGAACGGTAACCAGTTTTGTACCGTCGGGGAAGGTGGCTTCTACTTGTACTTCCTGGAGCATTTCCGCAATGCCATCCATGACATCGCTACGGACTAACAGGGTCGCGCCATAGTTCATCAAATCGGCTACGGTTCGCCCTTCCCTTGCCCCTTCTAAAATTGCCGCCGAAATATAGGCAACAGCTTCGGGATAATTCAGTTTTAAGCCCCGCGCTTTACGCCTTTCGGCAAGGAGGCCCGCCGTAAAAATCAATAATTTATCTTTTTCCTGGGGAGTTAATTGCATAGGAGATCATCAGTGAACACTCGTTCTATAAATCTTAAGCGATTTGTTGCGGCTTGAATAATCTTGCATGATGGGAACTGGCTAGACAAGGACGCGATCGCAATTCACACCACAGAAGCCGACCTGTTTCGCGGTTAACGTTCTCACCAGAGCAGATATCAGCCTGAGTCAGATTTTAGAATCAATTTGGTTATAATAATGAACGATTAAGCGAGGATAATTTAACAATGGACAAGATCGTTATTCAACAAAAAATCAATCTCATTACGGCCAAACGCGAATTTCTCGTCAAACTATCCGAACAACCGAATCTGGGCATTCTCAAGCTGGATGTTGTCCAAGCTCTGAGTGAACTAGATGATTTGATTGAAGATTTTTCTGTGACTTTTCCTGAGTTTAATTAATTAAATTAAAGGGAGGATTCTTGAATTTGCTCCTCCTTTTTTATCTATTTTTTATTAATAATAATTAAACAGGACTAGATGCCATTATGCAAACTAAACTTAATTCCGAACAAATTCT